>NZ_JBFAAH010000016.1:0-144617 GCF_040639635.1 Promicromonospora sp. NPDC023805
GTCGGAGCGCGTGTCTTCTTCCAGGAGAGGCTCACCTGGCGGATGACCGCAGGCATCGTCCTGATCGCCATAGGGGTCTTCGTGATCGAGCTCGGTCAGCCAGCGTGTACCGGCCGACTACCTCGCTGCACGTCTACTTCGCCGGACGACTACTTCGGCAAGGGGTGGAGCGGGTCAGCCCAGTTCCGGGAACCAGAGGGCGATCTCGCGCGCCGCGGACTCCGTCGAGTCCGAGCCGTGCACGAGGTTCTGCTGCACCTTGGTGCCCCAGTCGCGGCCCAGGTCACCACGGATGGTGCCGGGGGCGGCGTCGGTCGGGTTCGTGGCGCCCGCCAGCGAGCGGAAGCCGGGGATGACGCCCTGGCCCTCGGCCACGACGGCCAGGACCGGGCCCGACATCATGAACTCGACCAGCGGGGCGTAGAACGGCTTGCCCTCGTGCTCGGCGTAGTGCGCGGCGAGCAGCTCGGTGGTGGCGTCCTTGAGCTGCACGGCCCGCAGCGTGTAGCCCTTGGCCTCGATGCGGCGCAGGATCTCGCCGGACAGGCCGCGACGGACGCCGTCCGGCTTGACGAGGACGAGGGTGCGCTCGGCCACGGGCTGCGTCGAGGCCTCCGTGGGCAGGGTCTTCTCTGCGACGTCGGTCATGGAACAACCCTATCCGCGCTCGCCCCGTGAGATGACCATGCACCTGCTGCCAGACCGGGACCCGGCGTGGCAGCAGGTGCATGGTCGATCGGGCTGCGGCTCAGCCCGCGTTCGGGGCCGTCTCGGGGTGGGCCGCGTCGTACTCCGCACGCTCCCTGTCGACCCGGGCGCCGAGGCGCAGGGCGTAGATCCACAGCACCACGAAGACCCCGCCGACCAGGAACATCATCGGCACCAGCAGGCCCATGGCGAGCACCGGAATCTGCGCGACGGTGCCCGCCGCCCGGCCGGCGGCCGAGCCCTGGGCACGGGACAGGATCACGAGCACCACGGCCAGGACACCGCCCAGCGCCCAGATCGCCGCGCTCGACTCGATCTGGAGCGGCCCGCGGCCGAACTCCGAGTCGCGCAGGCCCCACACCGCCAGCGTCGCGAAGATCACGAGGAAGACCTCTAGCAGGAGCGTGGTCGACGTGAACTGCACCAGCGCGGACTTCTTGGGCTTGATGCGGTCACCGGGGGCTGGTTGATCCTTGCTCACCGGACCAGGGTATCCGTCCCCTTGCCCTCCGCGGAGCCCTCGGCAGCACCCTCGGCAGTGTCCCCGGCGGCGCCCTTTGCGGCGTCCCCGGCGGCGTCCTCCATGACCGCCTCACCGCGAGCGATCATGCCTGCCTCGTTGGACAGCTTGACCTCATTGAGGAAGAGCGCGAGCACCAGGCCGACGGCGACCAGCGGCACGAGGTACCAGAAGGCCGGGGCGAGCGAGCTCGCGAACGCGTCGACGACGTCGGTGCGCAGCGGCTCCGGGAGCTGGTTGACGATCCCGGGGGTCAGGCCCGAGCCGCCGCCGGCGGGCGCGCTGCCCTCCGGAAGATCCGCGAAGACGCCCTGCAGGTTCTCCGACAGGCGCGACGTGAACACCGTGGTGAACGCCGCCGTACCCACCGCGGCGCCGATCTCGCGGAAGAAGTTGTTCGACGACGTCGCGGTGCCCAGCTCGTGCGGGTCCACCGAGTTCTGCACGGCGAGCACGATGGTCTGCATGATGAGGCCCATACCGGCGCCGAGCACGAAGATCATCGCGCCGAACAGCCACAGCGGCATGTCGCTCCGCAGCGTGGTCAGCCAGACCATCCCGAGGATCGTGACGGCCAGGCCGACGACCGGGAACATCTTGTAGCGGCCGGTCTTCGAGATCGCGATACCGGAGGCGATCGAGGTCAGCATCACGCCGGCCATCATCGGCAGCATCAGCAGGCCCGACTCGGTGACACCTGCGCCGCTCGACATCTGCAGGAACGTCGGCAGCATCGACATGGCGGAGAACATGCCCATGCCGAGCACCAGGCCGATGAGCGTGGTGATGGTGAACGTCCGGTTCTTGAACAGCCGCAGCGGGATGAGCGGCTCGGACACGCGGTTCTCGATGAGCACGAACAGGCCGACGACGACCGCCGTACCGATCAGCAGGCCGAGCAGCATCGGGTCGGACCAGTCGTAGCCGTCGTTGCCGAGCGACTCCCAGCTCGTCAGCAGGACGATGCCGGTGGTGCCCAGCGCCATCGTGAGGATGCCGCCCCAGTCGGTCGGCCGGTTGGAGCGGTGCGAGGGCAGCTTCAGCGCGAAGTACGCGATGACCCACGCGGCGATGCCGATGGGCACGTTGATCCAGAAGGTCCAGCGCCAGCCGGGACCGTCGGTGAGCCAGCCGCCGAGCAGCGGTCCCGCGACGGCGGAGATGCCGAACAGGGCGCCCATGGGGCCCATGTACTTGCCGCGGTCGGACGCCGGGATGATGTCCGCGATGATCGCCTGGGACAGGATCATCAGGCCACCGCCGCCGAGGCCCTGCACGGCCCGCCAGGCCACCAGCGACTCGAACGTCTGCGCCATGCCGCCACCGATGGAGGCGACGACGAACAGCGCGACCGCGACGAGAAACGGCCAGCGCCGCCCGTAGAGGTCACCGAACTTGCCGTAGAGCGGCATCGCGATGGCGATGGCGAGGATGTAGGCGGTGATGACCCAGCCCTGGTGCTCCACGCCGTTGAGCTCGCCCACGATGGTGGGCATGGCGGTGCCGACGATAGTCTGGTCCAGGGAGGACAGGAACATCGAGGCCATCAGGGCCCCGAAGATCAGCCAGATCGTGCGCTGGTTGAGAACTACCAGCGGCTTGTCCGGCGCCGTGGTGACGGCGTGGCTCATGGATGGTGCCTTTCTGGGGATCAGGTAGAGCTGGGGGTAGCCGAGTGCGGGCGGAAGATCAGGAGTCGAGGTCGCGCGCGACGACGTCGATCAGCTGCGCGACGGCGGAAGGCAGGTGGTCGGCGGGGTTGCCGGCGTACTCGGCGTGCTCCCAGGCGACGAGCGCGGTCCGGAGCAGGAGCAGGACGAGCATCGTCAGCAGCTCGTTGTCCGTGCTGAACGGCTTGACGGCACGGCGGGCCTCGAAGAGCTCGACGAGCTGCTTCTTGTGCCGGTCCATCCAGATCACGTGGCGCTGGAGCAGACGAGGTTCCTGCTGCATGAGGTCCATGGCCCGCCGCACCCGGGCGTGCGCCTCCGCATGCGGCGTGAGCAGCGAGGCGCAGAGGGCCTCCAGGTCGGACAGCAGCCGGCCGGTGGGGCCGCCGTCGACGAACGTCCGGACGACGTCCTCGGACAGGCCCGTGTCCTCCGCGCCGAGCACCGCGTCGTCCTTGGACTCGAAGTAGTTGAAGAAGGTGCGCGCCGACACGCCCGCCTCGGCGCTGATCATCTCGACGGTGACGGCGTCCAGGCCGTGCTCCGCGACGAGCAGCTGCGCCGCGTCGATCAGGGCGGCACGCCGGGCGCGCTTCTTCCGCTCGCGCAGCCCCTGCTCGACGGGCGTCCCCTCGGGAGCGGCGGCGAGCTCGCGCACGTCCGGGCGCGGTTCGGCGTCAGCGGGCGCGGTACCGGCACGCGAAGGGGTGGTGGGGGCCATGCCTCAATTCTTGCACCCCACGCAAAAATTCATCAACTGCAAAAAGCTGAGACGGCAGTCACACCTCGCCGAAGCCGGCGTGGATCATCTCCACCACCGTGGCCACCGCCTCGGCGGCCCGCTCCCCTGTCGCCTCCACGCGCAGCTCACGGCCCTGCGTCGCGCCCAGCGCCATGAGCTGCAGCACGCTGGAGGCGTCCACCCCGTCGATGGTCACGGTGGCACCGAGCTCGGCCACCTTGCGCGAGACCAGCGCGGCCGGCCGTGCGTGCAGGCCGAGCGGGTTGCGCACGGTGACGGTGCGCGAGCGCTCCGACTCGCCGCCCGCTGCGCCGCCCGCCTCGCCGTCCGACGGCGGACCGCCCGCCTCGGGCGACCGCGCCGCCTCGACCGGTGCGAACATCCGGACCGAAGCGTTCGCCGACTCCAGGACCGTGGCCAGGTCCGCACCGCCGTGGGCCGTCACCGCCGCGGCGACGGCGCCCTCGACGAACGGTGCGCGCGCCAGCACCACGTGCTCGGTCAGGGACTCGTCGAGCTCCAGCGCCGCCTCGACCGTGAGGACGGACGATCCGAGGTCGCCGAGCACCACGACGCCGCCGCCCGCGCCGTCCGCGAGCGTCGTCAGGACGTCCCCGAGCGCCTTCTGGACCGCGTCGAGCGAGGTGCCGAGCCCGCCGTCGGGCCCACCACCCACACCGCGGATCAGGACGTCGGGCGCCATCTGCGCCGCGAGCTCGGCCGTGCCGCGGGCCAGCTCTGCGGAGTGGGAGACCAGGACCAGTGCAACGCGCGCCGTCATGCCGCGCTGCGGGGGTCGGCCGACGTCGGTCCCGAGAGGGCGGCGGCCAGCGCCGCGCCCAGCACGAGCGCGGTGGACCGCGCGCCCGGGTCCTCGTGCCCGGCGCTGCGCTCACCGAGATAGGAGGCCCTGCCCTTGGTCGCGATCATCGGGATCGTGGCGGTCGCCGCCTTGTCCGCGGTCTCCGCAGCGGCCCGCAGGACGTCCAGCTCGGAGCCGCCGTCGTTCGCCGCGGCCTCCGCCGCGTCCACCGCCGCATGCCAGGCATCGACCATGGTCTTCTCCCCCACCGTCGCCTTACCGCGCGAGGACACGCCCTCGAGCGCGGCCTCGAGCACGGCCACTATCGCGGGCGGGTCGATCTGCACCCGGCCCGACACCTTGGCCGCCCGCAGGTACGCCGTGCCGTACAGAGGGCCCGCCGCGCCGCCCACCGTGGACATCAGCGTGGTCGCGACGAGCTTCAGGACGTCGCCGACCGTCCGCTCGCCGGCCGGCCCCGGCTCGGCCGCGGCGTCGTCGAGCCGTGCGACGACCGCCTTGAAGCCCCGGTCCAGGTTCTCGCCGTGGTCGCCGTCGCCGATCTGCCGGTCGAGCTCGGTGAGCTCGTCCTTCGCGTCCGCGATCGCATCCGCCGTGCGGCGAACCCATCGCTCGGCCCAGTCCGCGTCCAACGCCATGTCCGGAACCCTTCGTGTCACATCGCCAGTCTCATTGCCAGGGAGCTACCACCGGAGTGCCGCAGTGGTCACCGGCGCGTCCCAGAGTGCCTCCAGCTCGTCGTCCAGACGGAGGACGGTGACCGATGCCCCCTGCATCTCGAGGGACGTCACGTAGTTGCCCACCAGCGAACGGGAAACGGTCACGCCGCGCTCCTCGAGAAGGCGCCGCGCCCGACCATAGACCACATAGAGCTCGGACAGCGGAGTGCCGCCCATACCGTTGACGAACAGCAACACTCGCTCGCCGCGGGCCAGGGCGAGGTCGTCCGCGACGGGCGTGAGCAGCATCTCCGTGACCGTATCGGCGTCGGCTGCGGGGACCCGACGGCGACCCGGCTCGCCGTGGATCCCTATCCCCACCTCTATCTCGTCGTCGCCCAGGTCGAAGCTCGGACGACCCACGTGCGGCACCCTCGGCGCGGCCAGGGCCACCCCCATGGACCGCACGTTCGCGATGACGCGCTCGGCGACGGCGGCCACCCCGGCGAGGTCGGCGCCCCGGTCGGCGGCGGCTCCGGCGATCTTCTCGACGGCGACGGTCCCGGCCACCCCGCGCCGGCCGGCGGTGTAGAGGGAGTCCTGGACGGCTACGTCGTCGTTCACGAGCACGGAGGCGACCGCTATGCCCTCTGCTTCCGCGAGCTCCACCGCCGTCTCGAAGTTGAGCACGTCGCCCGTGTAGTTCTTGACGATCGTCAGCACGCCCGCTCCGCCGTCGGCCGCCTGGATCGCGGGCAGGATCTGGTCCGGGGTCGGTGAGGTGAACACGGCGCCGGGCACGGCGGCGTCGAGCATGCCGTCGCCGACGAAGCCCGCATGCAGCGGTTCGTGCCCCGAACCACCGCCGCTGACCAGGCCTACCTTGCCGGTCACCGCGCCGCCCGCACGGACGACGAACACCGGCGACGTACTGAGCCGGACCAGGTCGGCGTGGGCGAGCGCAAAACCGGCCAGGGAGTTGGCTACGGCATCGGCGGGATCGTTCAGCAGCTTCTTCACGGCGACCTCCTCGCGGGGCCGTTCGGCCTGGCGCTGACGCCGGGCCCGCACACGAGTCCCCTGTAGTTCATGTAACACCAGAACGTCGCCACGAGTACAGCACCCGCCGCCTTCGTTGTGGGCGCGACGATCGGTCAGCCGCGGCCGACCAGGATGCGGGTGTCCGCGACCGTGACCACGGATCCGGTCACGAGCACGCCCGTGCCGACGCCGCCGCCGTGCTTGTCGTTGGCCTCGACCAGGTCGGCCGCGAGCTGCAGCGCCTCGTCGAGGCGGTTGGCCAGGTGCACTCGCTCCTCGCCGAACACCTCCCGCGCGACCACCGCGAGGTCCTCCGGGCTCGCCGACCGCTCCGAGGAGTTCCGGGTCACCACGATCTCCGCGACCGTGGGCTCCAGCACGGACAGGAGCCCCTCGGCGTCCTTGTCCGCCATGACCGCCACGACCGCCACGATGTGCACGAGGTTGAACGACTCCTCGAGCGCATCCACCAGGGCCTCCGCGCCCGCGGGGTTGTGCGCGACGTCGACCACCACGGTCGGGCTGGTCCGCACGACCTCGAGCCGGCCCGGAGCATCGACGTCGCCGAACGCCGCCTCGACGATCTCCGCCCCGAGCGCACGCCCACCGCTCATCAGTGCCTCGGTGGCCGCGAGCGCCAGCAGCGCGTTGTGGGCCTGGTGGGCGCCGTGCAGCGGCAGGAAGATCTCGGTGTAGACGCCGGCGGGCGTGCGCAGGTCGATGAGCTGTCCGCCGACGGCGATGCGCCGGTCCACCACCTCGAGGTCGACGCCCTCACGGATGAGATGGGCGTTGACGCTCCGTGCCCGGGCGAGGATGGGCTCGAAGGCGTCGTCGCGCTGGTCCGCGATCACCGCGACGGCGCCGTCCTTGATGATCCCGGCCTTCTCGGTGGCGATCTCCTCGAGGGTGGAGCCGAGCCAGCGCTCGTGGTCCATGGCGATGGGCGTGATGATGGCGACCTCGCCGTCGACAACGTTGGTGGAGTCCCACGCGCCGCCCATGCCGACCTCGATGATCGCGACGTCGACCGGCGCGTCCGCGAACGCGGCGAACGCCATGACGGTGAGCACCTCGAAGAAGCTCAGGCGCGGCCCGCCCTTCTCCTCGGACTCGCGGTCGGCGACGCCGATGTAGGGCGCGACGTCCTCGAACACCTCGACGAAGCGTTCCTGGGTGAGCGGCTCGCCGTCCACGGCGATGCGCTCGGTGACGCTCGTGAGGTGCGGGGAGGTGAACCGGCCGGTGCGCAGGCCGTGCTCTCGGACGAGGCGCTCGACCATGCGGGCGGTGGAGGACTTGCCGTTGGTCCCGGTGACGTGGACGGTCCGGTAGGCGCGGTGCGGGTCGCCGAGCAGCTCCAGGACGCGCTCGACGCGGGCCATGGTGGGGTCGATGTCGAATTCAGGGGCTCGTGCCGCGATCTCGCGGCGTACTGCTTCAAAGGCTTCGTCCACGTGACGAGGATAGGGTTCCGGAATCAACGTTGCCGATCTCGTGCGGGGGCTCAGCAGGTGTCGGACGAGCAGCAGACGGCGGACACGGCCGATGGTCTCGTGGCCCGGTGGCTGGCTTTGGAGCAGATCTTCAGCCAGGACGGGTACGACGGCGGAGGCCCACCCTGGCCTTCGTCGATCGCGGGGAATGTGTCGGAGCCGACACGAGGTCTGCTCGAGATCACCGGGTCGACGCACCCGCACGTGGTGGTGACCGCCGCGCATGCGACGAACCATGAGCGTGCCGGGGCGCAGAAGGTCGCGGACCGCGGCACGGGCGGCCTCGCCCTCCTGCTCGCTCAGGTGACCGGCTGCACGGCACTCGTCGCGCTGGCCACACCCGGGGACGCGAACTACGACGAGGAGCACCCGCTCAAGGAACGGCTGGCCGACCTACGGCCTACCGTGGTCATCGACCTGCACGGCATGCGGAGTCGTACGGAGTCCGACGTCGACCTCGGTACGGGCACGGGACCGGCTCCCTCCGCAGTCGTCACCGCTCTGAGCACCAGCGGCCTGCGTGTCACCACGAACGCTGTCTTCGACGCCATGCGGCCGACCACGGTCACGGCCTTCGCGCAGGAGCTCGGCATCCCGGCGGTGCAGGTGGAGATCGGAGCGCACCTGCGACCTCCGTCGGGGAAGGGGCTGGCGCTCTCTGGTCTCATCACAGCCTTGGTCACCGCGATCGGACGGCTTGCCTCGCCCACGCCGTCCGACCTGACGACAGTGCCGGTCAAGATCGCCTCCGGACTGCCGACCGCCGTCGTGCACCGGGACCTGCTCGCCGGGACGAACGGACCGGTGCCCGTCACGGTCATCGCGGACCACCACGCCACCGTGGCGTGGGCCTGGAGCGCGGATGCCGACGGGATCCCGGAGTCGGCCCGCGACATCTCCCCCAGCCAGGTCGGTGTGAGCCGCCGGCTGCGCGCCGCCGTGAGCGGTGCCATGTCGGTCTCGCTGCGGGTGCCAGCGATCACAGAGCTGCGGACCTATTCAGCCCTGGTCGATGACATGCCGGGCGCGGATGAGGTACAGGTCAACCCGGAGGACATCAAACCGGGCACCTATCTGCTGGTGCAGGATGGCGTCACAGCGTGGGTACATGCGGTGCCGCGCGATCATGTCCGGCCGGGCACCGTCCGGCTCGCCTACCAGCTTCGGCTCCTCACCGCCTCGGACGGCGCGACGGACAACCCTGTCGTCGCGCTGGTCGCCGCAGAGCCGGCAGTGATCAGGCATCACCTACCCGCCAAGCGGGTCCAACGGGCGAGCGAAGCCGTGGACAGCGCCATGGAACGGCTGTGGCGCGCGCTCTTCCGCGCGCCCGAGTTCTCGGCCCGGGTGATCCAGGCACACGCCGGCGACGACGGGGCGCCGATCGTCACGCTGCACCCGGCGGTCTTCGACCGCATCGGTGTCGAGTCGGGCCAGCAGGTGCTGGTCCGGTGGGGTGGCCGCGAAGTGGTCGCGCTCGCCGTCGCGGACCACGACCCGCCGATGACCGGATCCCTCACCGAGGCGATGAAGAAGGTGCAGCGGGTCAACCGGCTCTGGCCGGACCTGCCGGACGGGATCTCTCCACACACGACGGTCCGCATGTCGACGCGTCTGCGCGACCAGCTGGGCGCGCCGGTCGCGACAGTCGTGACGGTCCGCCGCCGCCTGCGGCCCGTACTGGTGCGAAACCTCAACTCACTGGTCGTGCCGCTGGCGAGCCTGGTGCTCGCCGGTGCTGCCCTGCCCGATCCGCATTGGCCTGCCCTCGGGCTCGGCACAGCCGTGATGTCGGTGTTCGCGCTCGCCCGCCTGCGCATCCCGCAACCTCGGAGCCGAGCACGAGTGGACAAGAACTGGGTCGAGCAGATGCCAGGCCCTGTCGAGACACACGGTTCTGGAGCCGGTCGAGGCGGTGAGAAGGTAGGCGGGTGACCGCCCAGCACCTTCCCGGAGACGCACCCTTCTTCCAGGAGTGGAGCACCAAGCAGCCCGGCACGCGCCGGTCCCTGGCTCGCGCTCGCGCGGTGGGCCAGGCCATGGGCACGTGGGACGCCACACCTCCCGTGCTCGCGGTGGTGGGTTCGAAGGGCAAGGGAACGACGGCTGTGCACGCAGCCGCGACACTCTCCGCGTCTCTGGTCGAGAACAGCCGTCGGGCCCACGTGGGGCTGGTCTCCTCCCCCGGCCTGCGGACGAACCGCGAACGGATGCGGTTCGACGGCCAGGCCATCTCGCTCGACGAGTACGAGCGGGTCTCCCAAGCGCTGGCCCGAGCTCGGATGTCGGTCCCGCCGACGGGCGACGGGTACCTGTCACCCACCGGGTCGTTCACGATCACGGGTGCTGCCTGGGCCGCCGCGCGAGGCGCTGACGTACTCGTGCTGGAGGAGGGACTCGGCGGACGATCCGACGAGATCAGCCTGTTCGAGCCTCTCGTCGTCGCGGTGACGAAGGTGTTCTACGAGCACGGCGAGCTGCTGGGCCCCACGCTCGACGACGTGGCGCGCGACCTGCTCGGCGTCGTAGGCCCCGGGACGCGGACGATCGTGACGGTCGCGCAGGACGCCGAGGTGACGGCGATCGTCGAGGAGACGGCCGCGAGGTTCGGCGCCGAGCTGGTGACCGTGACCGCGGACTCGCCGACGTCAGCGCCGGCAGGTCTTGCGCCGATCACCCGGCTGAATGCCGTGGCCGGGGAGACGGCGGCCCGAGCGGTGGCCTCCGCTCTGGGTTGGCACGTCGGTGATGCCCGCGCCTCGACCGCGCTGGCGAGTGTGCGGGTCCCGGGCCGGCTGAGTCGGCACACGCTCGGCAGTGTGCCCGTGATGGTCGACGGCGCGATCTCGCCCGAGGGCGTCGCCGCCACCGTGGCTGACTACCTCCGGTGGCACGGCCGCCTCGACACGGTGGTGGCCAGCTTCCCGGACACCAAGGACGTCGCGGCGTGCTTCGCCGAGCTGCGCGGGTTTGAGCGGGTGATCCCCTCACGAGCGGACGACTACCTGACGTTCACGAAGGCCGAGGCCCTGTACGACAAGGTGCTGGACGCGCGGACCGCGCTCGCTCTCGGCGTCGAGGCGGCGCGCACACTGGGCGGCGGGTGCCTCATGATCGGCACCCAGTCCTACGTGGCCATCGCGCTGGACGTGCTGGACGTGGCGACCGAGACAGCGTTCGTTCCGCCGTCGGCCTGAGCTCGCCGCGCATCGCACACCCAGGGGCTGACACAGCGCTGCGAGACTTTCATAAGTACAGTTATGATAAGTACACCTATGAAAGAGGCTCCCATGTCAGACCTGCGCCGACCTGCCGAGATGTTCGACCGCGATCGCGAGTGGGCCGCTCTGAGCGCGTTCGTCCAAGACTCGACCCGCGGCGCATCGCTCGGCATCGTGTCCGGCCGGCGACGCCAGGGCAAGACCTTCCTGCTGCGCGCGCTGTGCCAGGCGACAGGCGGGTTCTACTTCGCAGCCGAGGAAGCCACGGACGCCGAGTCCTTGCAGCTCATCGGCGCGGCTCTGGCGGACCACCTCGGGGCTCCCGCACCCTTGACGTTCCGCGACTGGAGCGAAGTGGTGGACGTGCTGCTCACACTGGGCAGAGACGGTGCCACACCAGTCGTGATCGACGAGTTCCCCTACCTGGTACGCGCCAACCCGCGCCTGCCCTCGATCATCCAGAACGCGCTGGCGCCACTGCGCCAGGAGCGTGACGAGAGCCGCACGCGGCTGCTCCTCTGCGGTTCAGCGATGTCGTTCATGGGCAAGCTGCTCAGCGGCGGCGCCCCTCTGCGCGGGCGAGCCGCCCTCGAGCTGGTCGTACCGACACTCGACCACCAACTCGCCGCCCAGTTCTGGGCCGTCGAGGACCCCGTGACCGCCCTGAAGGTGAATGCGATCGTCGGGGGAACCCCGGCCTATCGACGAGAGTTTGCTCGCGATGACACACCTCAGGGCCCGGACGACTTCGACCCGTGGGCGGTTCGCACGGTTCTCTCGCCGACGAGTCCGCTCTTCCGCGAGGCCCGCTATCTCCTGGCCGACGAGCCTGACCTGCGCGACACCGCCGTCTACCACTCCGTGCTGGCAGCGATCGCCTCCGGGAACACGACGCGGGGTCACATCGCGTCCTATCTCGGACGCAAGTCCGGGGATCTCGCCCACCCCCTGACGATCCTCGAAGACTGCGGGCTCATCGTTCACGAGCCCGATGTGTTCCGCGGCAACCGAACGAACTTCCGGATCGCCGAACCGCTCATCACCTTCCATCACGCCGTCATGCGCCCCATCTGGTCCGACCTGGAGCACACCCGCGATGCCTCGCGCTTGTGGCGCGCAGCGCAACGCCGCTTCACCGGCAACGTGCTCGGACCTCACTTCGAGCACGTGGTGCGCCACTGGGTCAGACACCTCGCGCCCGAAGACCTGCTGAGCGACCTACCAAACCTTGTCGGGGCAGGTGTGGTCAATGATCCTGCGGCTCGAACCAGCCATGAGATCGACGTCGCCGCCT
Organism: Promicromonospora sp. NPDC023805; assembly: GCF_040639635.1. Classification (NCBI taxonomy): domain Bacteria; kingdom Bacillati; phylum Actinomycetota; class Actinomycetes; order Micrococcales; family Promicromonosporaceae; genus Promicromonospora; species Promicromonospora sp. NPDC023805. The sequence continues at coordinate 12,175 of NZ_JBFAAH010000016.1, forward strand.
TCGGGCACAACGACAGGGACGGATCTCGGCCGCTCCTGGCGATCGGCGAGGTCAAGTGGGGCGACGTGATGGGCCGAGGCCATGTCGACCGACTTGCCCATGTCCGTTCGCTGCTCAGCGCGCAGGGGAAGCCCGGCGCCGAGACCGCACGCGTGCTGTGCGTCAGCGCGGCCGGATTCACGCCGGAGCTTCGTGAGCGCGCGGAGACGGACGAGAGTCTTGTACTGGTTGATGCGGCGGACCTGTATGCGAGTGGCGAGCCCTAAATCGGAGGCGGTGCGCTACATCGGGCTACGCCAGCATCGACCTAGCCAATGTCTATGCATTAATATTTCATGACACATTTAACCCATATATCGTAAGTTCACCCGCTTACGTCAGTCAAATCGCCATATCGTGGCCAAATGACCGAGCAGGGGCACTGGCGCCGCAAGCTCATCGAAGTCTCGATTCCGCTCGAAGAGATCAACGCCGAGTCGGCGCGCGAGAAATCCATCCGTCACGGCCACCCCTCTACGCTGCACCTGTGGTGGGCCCGTCGGCCGCTCGCAGCGGCTCGCGCGGTGCTGTTCGCCCAGCTCGTGGACGATCCGATCGACGACCCGGCGTTCCCAGACGAGGAGAGCCAGAAGGCTGAGCGCGAGCGCCTGCACGCGATCATCCGGCGGCTGGTGAAGTGGGAGAACATCGGCGATGAACGCCTCTACGCCGAGGCGCACGCCGAGATCATGAGGTCCACGGGCGGAAACCCGCCGGTGATCCTGGACCCGTTCGCCGGCGGCGGCACGATCCCGCTGGAGGCACAGCGCCTGGGCCTGGAGGCGCACGCAAGCGACTTGAACCCCGTGGCAGTTCTGATCAACAAGGCACTTATCGAGATCCCGCCAAAGTTCGCCGGGCAGGCACCGGTCTCCCCCGACGCTGAGCAGCGCACCACCGGGTGGCCGCGCGCTACCGGACTGGCGGAGGACGTGCGGCGCTATGGCGCTTGGATGCGGGACCGTGCTGCCGAACGGATCGGCCACCTGTACCCCAAGGCGCAGGTCCCCGTATTGGCCGCCAATGGCACCCCCACCGGCAAGCACACTGAGGCGACCGTCATCGCCTGGATCTGGGCTCGTGCCGTCACGTGTCCTAACCCTGCGTGCGGCATCCGAATGCCGCTGGTGCGTTCCTGGTGGCTCGGGAAGAAGAAGGGCAAGGAAGCTTACGTCGTCGCGTCGGTGGTCGACGATGCCTCGGCGGCCTCGGGAAAGAGCGTAATTTTCACGATCGGGCACGACCAAGAAAGGGCACCCCGAGGGGCCGACGACGGCACTGTCGGGCGCCATGGTGCCACGTGCATAAATTGCGACACCGCAGTTGAGTTTAGATATATACGCTCTGAAGGCCGAGCAAAGCGCGTGGGCGCACAGCTCATGGCCGTGGTCGCGGAGGGCAAGCGACAACGGATCTACTTGGCACCGAGCGAAAGACAGGCCGAAGCCGCTTCTATACCTAAGCCCAACGACACGCCACCTGGTCCGATCTTCAACTGGCCAGGCCGCATCAACGTCTACACATATGGCCTGACCGAGTGGGTAGATTTGTTCACAAATCGCCAACTCACTGCACTTACCACGTTCAGTGACCTAGTGACCGAGGCTCGCGAACACGTACTCAAGGACGCTCGCAACGTGGGTCTTCCCGCCGGCAACCGTCTGGTCGATGACGGCAGCGGCGCGGAGGCTTATGCCGACGCGGTTGCTACCTACCTCGGAGCCATCGTCAGCAAGATGACTGACAGGAATTCCACGCTCGTGAACTGGTACGTGTCCCGCGAATCGACCAGCTCGACATTCTCGCGCCAGGCGCTGCCGATGCTGTGGGACTACTCCGAGGTTGCAGCACTGGGAAACAACACAGGCTCGTTCACCAATTCACTACTCTGGACGGCCGAGAGTATCGAGAAACTTGTCGGGAGCGCAGACACCTCGGTCACGCAAGCAGACGCCAGCGCTAGGTCCTATGACCGAGTCGTCATAAGCACCGATCCGCCTTACTACGACAACATTGGATACAGCGACCTCTCAGATTTTTTCTATGTATGGCTCCGTCGCGCGCTGCGCCCGATCTACCCCGACCTTTTCGGCACCATGCTGGTCCCCAAGGCCGAGGAGTTAGTCGCTAACCCGTACCGACACGGCGGTAAGAAGGCCGCAGAGAGATTCTTCGAGACCGGGTTTGAGCACGTTTTCGGCCGCGCGCGTGAGTCGGCAAACCGGGACTACCCGATCACCGTCTTCTACGCGTTCAAGCAGGCCGAACTAGAGAAAGAAGGTGTCGCCAGCACAGGCTGGTCAACGTTCCTTGAAGGGATGATCCGCCAGGGCTGGAGCATCACCGCTACGTGGCCAGTTCGCTCCGAGATGGCCAATCGCATGATCGCAAGCGGCACCAACGCCCTCGCCTCTTCCATCGTCCTGGCGCTTCGCCCTCGCGAGGCGAGCGCTCCCGCAACGGATCGCTCAGGATTCCTCGCCGCACTTCGCCCGGCACTAGAAAGCGCTCTACCCAAGATCCGCGAAGGTGCCATCGCCCCTGCCGACCTGCGGCAGACCATCCTCGGCCCCGGCATGGCCGTCTACTCCCGATACAGCCGGGTGCTGGAAGCAGACGGCACCCCCATGCCAGTAAAGACCGCTCTGGCCCTCATCAATCGAACATTCGACGCTTTCGAGTCCGAGCAAGACGGCGACCTCGACGCCGATACCCGCTTCTGCCTGGACTGGCTCGCGTCCTACGGCTGGTCCACCCGACCGTACGGCGACGCCGAATCCCTGGCAGTGCCGCTCGGCATCAGCGTGGAAGGCGTCGCCCGCGGCGGCGTCATCACCTCCCGAGGTAACAGGGTCGCCCTGGTCAAGCCACAGGAGCTCGACTCCGCGTGGAATCCGTCCCGCGACGACCGGATCTCCCTCTGGGAAGCGACCTGCCAACTGGCCCGCGCGTATGCCACGGACGGGCGCGCGGGAGCGGCCAAGCTCATGGCCTCGATCACCGACCATCCCAGCGCCCATATCTCGCTGGAGGACATCCAACGCCTCGCCCTGCGCCTCTACGAGCTCCTAGAGACCAAGGACGCGCCGACCGCCGGCCTGTTCAACGGCATCGGCGGAGCCTGGGCCGACATGGTCGCCGCCTCCCGCACCATCCAGTCCGCGCCCGTTCAGGGCGGCTTCGACTTCGAAACCGTGCGCGATACCGAGGGGGACCACTGATGACCACCCTGACGAACCGCGAGAAGGCGATGCGCGGGCTGGACCACCTGCAGTCCGGCATCGCGCCATGGGTGGACATGCGCATGAGGACCCAGGTCCCCGCAGGCAAGGACTGGGTAGAGCTCATGTCTGCCGCCGAATCGGCCAAGTTCGGCTCCACCCGGACGCACTCGCGAGACGACGTACGGTTCCTGCTGCGAGTCATCACCGAGCGCTGGCAGGTATTCCGGAACGACCTGTCGCGTGCCCAGGCGGCCCTAGCCTCCGAACTCCGCGAGTCATCCAACGCAACGTTCCACGGCGAGAAGCTGTCCAGCGACGACACGCACCGCATCCTCGACACCGCTGAGCGGCTGCTGCAGGCCATCGGCGCCGTCGATGACGCCGCGGCCGTCGCCGAACTGCGGCAGATGCACCAGCGCGAGGTGTTCGAGAAGCAGACCCGCAACGTCCTGCGGCAGCGGACCACAGCGGTGGCCGCGACCGCCACCGTGGCCGGGACCACCATCAAGCCGTGGCGCGAGGTGGTCACACCGCACCGGGACGTGCTCACCGGCAGGTTCTCCTCCTCTGAGTTCGCGGCCGACCTGCACGCGGTCGCCACCGGCACCGCCCAGGACGCGCCCGAGTACACCGACCCCGCCCAGTTCTTCGCGCGCACATTCCTGACCAGCGGGCTGAACGAGCTGCTGCGCCGCGCCGTGGAACGGCTGGCCGGGCAGTCAGGCAGTCCGGTGGTGAACCTGCAGACGCAGTTCGGCGGCGGCAAGACCCACTCCATGCTCGCGCTGTACCACCTGTTCTCCCGGACGCCGTCGCGCGGCCTGACCCAGGGCATACAGGACCTGGTCCACGAGGCGCTGCCCGATGCGGAGTTCTCCGACGACGTAGATCCACTGGGCGACCTCGACGTCCGACGCGTCGCCCTGGTGGGCACCTGGCTCTCCTCCGGCGAGCCCAACACCAAAAACGGACGCCCCGGGATCCGGACTCTGTGGGGTGAGCTCGCCTGGCAGCTCGGCGGCCCCGACCCTGCCGACCGACTCGCCGCCTACGAGCGGGTCCGAAACTCCGACGAGCTCGGCGTACCGGCGGGTGAAGCCCTCAGCAGCCTCGTTCAGGACACGATCGCGTCGGGCAGCAAGATCCTGGTGCTCATCGACGAGTGGGTGGCCTACGCCCGGCTGCTGGTCGGCCGCGACGACCTGCCCGCAGGCACCTTCGAGGCCCAGTTCACCTTCGCCCAGCACCTCACCGAGCTGGCCAAGACCACACCCGGGATGATGCTGGTGGTCTCCATCCCGGCGTCGGACACCCTGGACAACGGAGGCGGCGGGTCAGCGCTGGAGGTCGGCGGGCCCAACGGCACAGCGGCGCTGGAACGGCTCCAGCAGGTCATCGGGCGCACCGCCGACGACTGGCGGCCGGCGAACAACGTGGAGTCGTTCGAGATCGTGCGCCGTCGCCTCTTCGAGGAGCCCGACGCCGCGGCGCTGGCCGACATCGCCGCCGTCTCCAAGCAGTACATCAAGTTCTACCGGGACAACGGCGGAATGTTCCCCTCGGACACGACCACCAGCGGCTACGAGGCTCGCGTCCGGGCGGCGTATCCCGTGCACCCCGAGCTCTTCGACCGCCTCTACGAGGACTGGTCCACGCTCCCCAAGTTCCAGCGCACCCGCGGCGTGCTGCAGCTCATGAGCCACGTCATCCACGCACTGTGGGTATCCGACGACCGGTCGCCCTTGATCACGCCCGGCACCGTACCGATCGGCACACCAGAGGTGACCGGTGAGATCACCAAGCTCCTCGACGACTCCTGGAAGACGGTGGTCGAGGCCGACGTCGACGGAGAGACCTCGACCCCCGCGGCGATCGACGCCGAACGCCCCTCGTTCGGCAACCGGGCGCTGACTCGCAGAATCGCCCGGACGGTGTTCGTCGGGTCCATCGGCACCGTCGGCACCGCGCACCGCGGTCTGGACAAGCAGCACGTACGACTCGGCACCGCGGTGCCCGGCGACGCTCTCAGCCATATCGGCGACGCCCGCGAGCTGCTGGGCCAGCGCGCCACCTACTTCTACGAGGACGGTGACCGGTTCTGGTACGACCGATCCGCGTCCGTGGCACGTCTGGCCACCGAGCGTGCAGCCGGCTACCTGGAGGCCGACGTTCACGCGGAGATCACCGACCTGCTGCATGCCGATGCTCGGACCAAGGACACGTTCGCCGGCGTGCACGGCGGGGTCCAGGACACCGCCGAGGTACCGGACGACGGCGGGCTGCGGCTGGCAGTCCTGCACCCCCGCTTCATGTGGTCCCACGAGAAGGCGTCGTCGGCCGCGACCTTCGCTGCGGAGCTGCTCACCCGGTCCGGCACGACCCAGCGCCGTCACCGGAACATGCTGGTCATGGTCTGCGCCGACGCCGGACGTATGCCCGACCTGGACGGCGTAATCCGCGAGTACATGGCTTGGCGTTCGATCGCCGACGACCCCGAGTCGCTCGCGCTGACGATTCCGCAGGCCAACCAGGCGAGGACGCGGGTCGCACGGCTCAAGGCCGCGGTCGACGTCCGCCTTCGCTCCACCTTCACCGCGGCCCTGGTCCCTGTGCAGGAGGCGTCCGGGCATCCAGAGAATCACTTCATCCGCATCGGGGAGGGTCGCGGCACGCTGGCCGAGCGGGTCGCGGAGAAGATCACGTCCGAGGGTCTCCTGGTGCGCCAGCTCGGGCTCGCTCTGCTGCACATGCGCCTGACCGGTCCTCTATCGAACGCCTGGGCAAACGGTCACGTGTGCATGGGCGACCTGTGGTCCTGGTACACCGAGTACCCCTACCTGCAGCGCCTCACCTCACGCTCGGTCCTCGAAGACGCGGTGCTCGCGGTATCCGGGTCCTTCATGTGGCAGGACGAGGGGTTCGCCCTTGCCGCCGGGCTGGACGAGTCCACGGGGCGCTACATCGGCCTCTGGATTCCTGGCGACGTTCCTGAACCGGCGATCGTTCCGGACACCTGGTACCTGGTTCGGCCAGACAGAGCGACGACTCAACGTGCCGAGGAGACGTCGACCGCCGCCACGGCATATGCGCTGTTGCCCGCGACCAGAAGCGCGCCCAGCGACACCGGAGCCATTCCCCGACCCGCGGTGTCCCGGGGCGAACCGGACGGTCAGGGCGACGACACGGACGTCGAACACGGGGCGAGTGGCCGTCCCGGCGGGATGCTGCGCAGGTTCTACGGGACCAAGACTCTCGACCCCGTCACTTACGTCAAGGACTGGAACCTGCTCCGCGAGGAGCTGATCAGCGCGTTGACCGCGGCGGAGGGTACGGCGATCGAGATCACCGTGGATATCCAGGCCACGAACCCGGGCGGGTTTCCGGAGCACACGATCCGTACCGTCCGGGAGAACGCGGAGACGCTGGGACTGGACCAGAAGGGCTTCGAGAGCGAGTGACCGACACGACGCCCTCTGCTGCCGAACCCGTACTCACCACAGGGTTGGACGCCCTCGTGCCGGGAGTCCGGGTAGGAGGTGTGACCGGGAGTCCGGTCACCGTGATCGCCACACGGTGGATCGGACGGTCGGCGATGCAGCTGACCTATCGAGAGTCGAGCGGCGTGACGGGGGACGCCGTCCTGCGGCGATCGGACGAGCCACGTCTGAACATCGAACTGCCTGCCGGGCGTGCTTTCGACGCGGATCCCGCGGACTGGCGCCTTGCGGCGGAGGCCCTTCGCATCCGGTACGCGGCGTCGCACGATCCCATGCTCGCAGTGTCCACGTCCGACATGGACCCGCTCCCCCACCAGCTGAGGGCTGTGTACTCAGAGGTGCTGCCCCGCACACCGCTGCGGTTCCTGCTCGCGGACGATCCCGGCGCAGGCAAGACGATCATGGCCGGCTTGTACATCAAGGAGCTCGACCTCCGGGGCGACCTGGAACGGTGCCTGATCGTGGCTCCCGGATCACTGGTCGAGCAGTGGCAGGACGAGCTGGTGCAGAAGTTCGACCTACGGTTCGAGGTGCTCACCAAGTCGGCGGTCGACGCGGCCAGGACACCGGGAGATGTGTTCGCAAAGTACCCGCGCCTGATCGCTCGCATGGACCAACTCTCCCGCCATCAGGGACTGCTGGATGCCCTGGAACGGTCCGAGTGGGACCTGGTGATCGTGGACGAGGCACACCGCATGTCGGCGAGCTGGTCCGGCCAAGAGCTCAAGCAGACGAAGCGATACCAGCTCGGAAAGGTGCTCGGCGACGTAGCCCGGCACCTGTTGCTCATGACCGCGACGCCGCACTCGGGGCACGCTGACCAGTTCCAGCTCTTCCTCGCCCTGTTGGATGCTGATCGGTTCGAAGGTCGCCCACGCGGCGACGAAGCGCTGCCGAGCCCTGACGATCTGATGCGCCGCATGCTCAAGGAACAGTTGCTCACGATGGACGGCCGACCGCTGTTCCCCGAGCGGCGGGCCTACACAGTGCCTTATGACCTCTCCGCGGGTGAGAGCGAGCTCTACGAGGCGGTGACCACCTACGTGGGCACGGAGATGGGCCGTGCCGACCGGCTGACCTTGGACGGGCAGCGCCGCAGCACCGTCGGGTTCGCCCTGACAGTGCTGCAGCGGCGGTTGGCATCGAGCCCGGAGGCGATCCTGCGGAGCCTGGAGCGACGGCGCGACCGCCTGCAGTCCCGCGTCGACGAGATCGGTGTCTCCGGGACTCGAGCCGCGGTCGTGCCGTCAGCACGTACCGTGGGCTGGGACGACCAGACGATCGACGACCGGCTCGACGACCTGGACGCGGCCGAGCTGGAGGACCTCGAGGACGAGGTGCTCGACGCGGCGACCGCGGCCCGCACCGTAGCGGAGCTACGGGCAGAGATCGTCACTCTGGACAGTTTGGTCGACCTGGCACGGCGAGTTCGCCTGTCGGGAACCGACCGCAAGTGGACCGAGCTGCGCTCGATCCTCACCGAGCAGGGCGTGGTGACGACGCCCGGCGGGGAGCCGCGCAAGCTGATCGTTTTCACGGAGCACAGGGACACGCTGACGTATCTGGTTCGCCAGGTCGCCATGTTGTTCGGCGACCCCGGTGCCGTGGTGTCGATCCACGGTGGAGTCCCCCGCGACGCACGCCGGAACACGACCGAACGGTTCACCCAGGACCGGAACGTACGGGTCCTGGTCGCCACCGATGCGGCCGGTGAGGGACTGAACCTGCAGCGAGCGCACCTGATGGTCAACTACGACCTGCCGTGGAACCCCAACCGGATCGAGCAACGGTTCGGACGCATCCATCGCATCGGACAGACCGAGACGTGCCACCTGTGGAACCTGTACGCCGCTGGGACACGTGAGGGTGACGTCTTCGATCGGCTGCTCACCAAGGTGGAACGGCAGCGCAAGGACTTCGGCGGGCAGGTGTTCGACGTCCTCGGTGAGGCGTTCGAGAACCAGCCCTTGCGCCAGCTGCTCCTCGAGGCGATCCGCTACGGCGACCGGCCGGACGTGCGCGCCAGGTTGGAAGAGGTGATCGATGCCGCCGTTGGTGACGGGCTGGAGCAACTGCTGGCCCAACGAGCCCTGAACGTCGAGACTCTGACGCTCGCGGACTCGGCGGAGATTGCTCGGCAGCTTGAGCTGGCACAGGCTCGGCGGCTTCAACCGCACTATCTGAGGGCGTTCTTTCACGCCGCGTTCAAGCGTCTGGGCGGCAGGATCACCGGACGCGAGGCCGGCCGCTACGAGATCACGCGCGTTCCAGAACGTCTGCGTCGCGCAGACACGGGCACGGGTGCCCAGCACGTCCTGGACCGGTACGAACGGGTGTGTTTCGAACGCGGCGAGATCCGCCAACCGGGCCGCCCGCTGGCGGAGCTTCTCGCCCCAGGTCACCCGCTGCTGGACGCCGTCGTCGACCTCACCATCAAAGACCTCGGCCCCACCCTCGAACAGGGCACTGTGCTCTTCGACGCAGACTCCGAGGCGACCGAGCCGTGGTTGCTCGTCGCGACCACCGAGTCGATCAACAACGGGCACGGCGCAACCATCTCCCGGCGGTTCGCCTATACCGAGCTCACCCCCGACGGCCTCGCTCGTCCGGGAGGACCGGCGCCGTACCTCGACTACGAACCACTGCCACAGCGGGTTTCGACGATCGCGAAGACCGCCAACAGCGAGCCCTGGCTCAATCGTGGCGCCGAGGAGTTCGCCCTGGAATGGGCTACTGAGAACACGTTGCCTGCACACTTCGAGGGAGTACTGAAAGTTGTAGCCGGACGCGTGGCGAAGACGTATGCCGCGGTGCGTTCTCGACTGATTTCCGAGATAAGCCACTGGGACGGCGAGTCAGCCCGGCTGAAGGACCTGCTCGCGACGGGCAGATCCGCCCGGATGCGCCCCGAGACTGCCTACCGGAGAGCCCGAGATCTTGAGGAACGCCTCGCGAACCGCATGGCCTCGCTCGACCTGGAGAAGCAGCTGACGGCTCAGGTCCCGCACATCCGCGGCTCGGCGCTCGTCATTCCTGCCGGTATGGATCCGGCCAGAGCACGCAGGGAAGGTCGGGAAGCTCCGCACCACCCCAAGGACACGGCCCGCGTGGAACAACGTGCCGTCGACGCCGTGCTCACCGCCGAGCGTGGCCTGGACGCGGAGCCCTTCGAGATGCCACCGAACAATCCCGGGTTCGACATCCGGTCCGTACGCACCGACGGAACTGTGGTCCAGATCGAGGTCAAGGGACGGATCGTGGGTGCCGACGACTTCACGGTCACGAAGAACGAGGTAATCCACGCGAAGAACCTCGGCGAAACGCACCGCCTCGCGCTCGTCGAGGTGTCAGCTGGACCGGCCAGCGAGGACCGCGTCCGGTACGTGACGAACGCGTTCGACGACACTGACACGGACGACTTCACGACCACCAAATACGTCAAGGACTGGAGGAAGCTCTGGCGTATGGGCGGCGCACCACGGTGATCGCTCGATAGCAGCGTCGCGCTGGCGAACGTATGAATGCCAGGTCGGATGAGTTGGAAGCGAACACCGAGACGGGGTTCGTGCCGTCGCTGCCTTGTTCGATCTCAATCAGCTCGTCGCGACAACTCCTCTGCACCTGGGTAGGGTCCTTGAAAACCTACGAGAAGGCGAGACCCCTGCGAGGGGCTCGCCTTCTCGTCATTTCATTCGTTCAAGGATCAGAACCGTGACAGAGCCCGAGCCGATCGAGGCGAACAAGATTCCGCTGGGCAGCAACGTGTATGTCGATGAGACCAAAGCCCGCGGCTACGTCCTCGCCGTGGTGTTCGTCCCACCGCGCGACGTGCACAAGCTGCGCGCCTCGCTGCGTAACCTACGCGCACGCGGAAGCCGGAGCATTCACTTCCACAAGGCGAACAATGCTCAGCGAGCAGCCGTGATCGACGCTCTGACAGTTCACGATGCGAATGCCATGATCATCACGAACCGCACCGACCCCAAGAAGCGTCCCCGCGAGGCGTCGATCCGTGCTCTCGCCCGACAAGCGGTGATGCTCGAAGCTGCACTGATCGTCCTTGAACGAGACCAGACGGTCGAACGCGACGACCGTCGCTGGCTGTTCGAGGAGCTCAACAAGACCGCCGTACGTTACGAGCACCGCGACCGGCACGAGGATGCCTTGCTCTGGGCCGCAGACGCGATTGCCTGGTGCTGGCAGCACGGCAGTGCGTGGAAGCAGCGAGTGACACCACTCATCAGTGAGCAGATCGATGCGCGCCGTCATTCGTCCGACCCGCGCTAGACAGCGCGAAGCCCGGGCCACCCGCCTAATCGGGCAGGCTCCCGGGCTCACTTCTCAGGGCTATTGCCCATCGCACTTCCCATACTACTGACGCCCCTCAGTTCCACAAGTAACTCCTGATCGGAGCAGACGTCCCCTTCGGTGTCGCGCACATCACGGGACGTGTTGCGGCCTTTCACCCGGTGAAGAACGATGTCACGGCACCGTCGGCCGGCGGTGCGCGGTCCATCAGGGGGAATCGGCAGCATGACGCGAAGCAGCACGGTACAGCGCGCGATCATCATCGGAACGATGGCCTTGGCCACCGCGCTCACCGTGCCGTCAACGGCTGCCACTACCGCCGTCAGTCAGGCTGAGACGACCAAGACCGAGCAACTCTCCCCGGAGAAACAGGCAGCCCTCCAGCCCGCGGTCGACCATGCGGCCGACGCCGCCACGGAGCTCGCGTCGGTCCCGGGCTTCGCAGGGGTCGCCGTCGACTACGGCTCCGCGGAGGTGACCGTCTCCTGGAAGGGCGAGGTCCCGCCGTCGATCAGCGAGCTGGAGGCGCAAGCGCCCGACGGAGTGACCGTGGACGTCAGGCAGGCGGCCCTCAGCGAGGCCGACCTGCGGGTGGCGAGCACCCGGCTGATGGACAGCCAGCGGGCGCTGCAGGGTCCCGACGTCGTGATCGCCGCCCTCCCTGCCGAGAACTACGCCGGCCTCGTCGCCGAGGTCGGGCACGGCTCGAGCCCCGCCCGGACGAGCTGGCTCGCGGGCAAGCTCCAGCGGGCCGCGGGAGTGCCGGTCCGGATAGAGGTCGTCAACACCGAGGTCCATCCCACCGGAACGACGCGGCGCGACGACGGCGCTCCGTGGCACGCCGGCGGAGCCATGGCGACGCCGGACGGGACCGACTACTGCACGACCGGCTTCCCGATCATCGACTCCGCGGGACGGCACCGGATCATCAGCGCCGCGCACTGCAACGAGGGCGTCGGGTCGTTCGTCCGCGACGGCGCCGGCCAGCCGCTGGGCAAGGTCACGCACCACTCCCCGGCCATCGATGCCCAGGCCATCGCACCATTCGACCCCCCGAAGGCAACGCACGCGGCGGTGTTCGGCGGTCCGTGGAACGCGTCGCCCGCCAACTCGCGCTACCGGTTCCCGATCGCCGGGGTGCAGCGGCCCGCCGTCGGGCAGGTCATCTGCGCTTCCGGGGCGGTGACCGGTGAGCACTGCGGCGCCCGGATCCGCGCCACCAACGTCGCGTGGAGCTGCGGTGAGCGCACCTGCCACGGGTTCCGGGCGAGCCGGGACGACGGCGGCGTGGTGGTCGGCGGCGGCGACAGCGGCGGCCCGATCTACGCGGTCAGCAACGGGCGGGCCTACGCCCGCGGCATGATCGACGGCGGTTCGAACCAGCGCAGCTGCGGTAAGACGTCGGTGTCCACCCGGTGCTTCTCGTACGTGTACGGCATCCCGATGGTGGACATCCTGAACGCCTGGGACGCGCGCCTCGACAGCTGACTGCGTTTCCGCGAAGTAGAGCGCCTGTCCGAGTCTCCCTGACACACTCAGGCAGACTCGGACAGGCGCTCTACTTCGCGGAAACGGCTCAGGCCTTCGTCACCGATACCGTCCGCTCGGCCCCGGCGGTCCCGGCGGTCACCGTGAGCGATGTCGCCAGCGTCTCGCGGGAGATCAGCTCGCGGTGCTCCTCGACAGCGGTCACCCACTCGGCCGGAACCGTCAGGTCGAGCGCGATCCGGTCGGCGACCTGCAGGCCCTCGGCCTTGCGCTCGTCCTGTACGTCGCGCACCACGTCACGGGCGTATCCCTCGGCACGTAGCGCTTCGTCGAGCGTGAGATCGAGGACGACGAAACCGCCGTCAGGCATAACTGCTACAGCAAACGGCGGCGCGGATCCCTCAGAAGTAACGATTGCACCAGGCGCGTCGCCAGCGACCACCGCCAAGTCGTACTCCGACTCCAGAAGTTCCACGGCGCCATCTGCAGTCGCGACCACCACGACACCGGAATCAGTCTTGGACCAATTGCCTGACTTTGCCGCCTTGATCACTGCCTGCACCCCACGCCCGAGCCGTGGACCCGCGGCACGGGCATTGACGTTGAGTCGCTCGACAATGCCAAATTGCTTCGCTTCCTCGTCCTGGGTACTGATGAGCCGGACCTCCTTGACGTTCAGCTCCGTCGCCATCAGCCCGGTGAACGGCGCGACGCCGTCCGGGTCCGCCACGGCCACGACGAGCGAACGCAGCGGCTGCCGCACGCGCAGCTTGTTCGCCTTGCGCAGCGCCAGCGTCTGCGACACCACTGCCCGCGCGGACTCGACGGCTGCGACGAGGGCGTCGTCGGCCACCAGGGTCTCGACCACCGGGAAGTCCGCCAGGTGCACCGAGCGCCCACCGGTCAGGCCGCGCCAGACCTCCTCCGTGAGCAGCGGTGCCAGCGGCGCCATCACGCGGCACAGCACCTCGAGCGCCGTCGACAGGGTGTCGAAGGCGTCGGCGTCCTCGGCCCAGAACCGGTCGCGCTGCGTGCGCACGTACCAGTTGGTCAGGGCGTCAAGGTACTGGCGCACAGTGTCGCAGGCCCCGGCGATGTCGTAGCCGTCGAGCTGTTCGGTCACGTCAGCGACCAGCCCGCGCGTACGCGCGAGCAGGTAGCGGTCCATGACCGGCAGCCCGGCCACGCGCTCGGGCGTCAGCGGCTGCGCCGCGTAGCCCGCGCCGTCCCCGGCGGCGTTGGCGTACAGCGTGAAGAAGTAGTACGTGCTCCACAGCGGCAGCAGCACCTGGCGGACTGCGTCGCGGATGCCGTCCTCGGTGACCACGAGGTTGCCGCCGCGCAGGATCGGCGACGACATGAGGAACCAGCGCATCGCGTCGGACCCGTCACGGTCGAAGACCTCGTTGACGTCCGGGTAGTTCTTCAGCGACTTGGACATCTTGCGGCCGTCGGAGCCCAGCACGATGCCGTGCGAGAGCGCCGTCTGGAAGGACGGCCGGTCGAACAGGGCGGTGGCCAGCACGTGCAGCGTGTAGAACCAGCCGCGCGTCTGCCCGATGTACTCGACGATGAAGTCGCCCGGGTAGTGGTGCTCGAACCAGTCGGCGTTCTCGAACGGGTAGTGCACCTGCGCGTACGGCATCGAGCCGGAGTCGAACCAGACGTCCAGCACGTCCTCGACGCGGCGCATCGTGGACTGCCCCGTCGGGTCGTCCGGGTTGGGCCGCGTCAGGTCGTCGACGAACGGGCGGTGCAGGTCCGGGTTGCCGTCCTTGTCCTGCGGCACCCGACCGAAGTCACGCTCGATCTCCGCGAACGACCCGTACACGTCGATGCGGGGGTAGGCCGGGTCGTCCGACTTCCAGACCGGCACCGGCGAGCCCCAGAAGCGGTTGCGCGTGATCGACCAGTCGCGCGCGTTCTCCAGCCACTTGCCGAACTGACCCTGCTTGATGTGGTCGGGCACCCAGGTGATCTGCTCGTTCAGCTCGACCATGCGGTCCTTGAACTTCGACACCTCGACGAACCACGAGGACACACCCATGTAGATCAGCGGCTGGCGGCAGCGCCAGCAGTGCGGGTACGAGTGCGCGTACTGCTCGCGGCGCAGCAGCACGGTGCCCGACGTCGTCCGCCCCGCCTCGTCGTCCGCCGCACCCCGCGTGCGGGCCTTGAGATGGTCCATGATCGCCGCGTTCGCGTCGAAGACCTGCAGCCCGGCGTACTCCTCGACGGGGAAGGTGAAGCGCCCGTCGGCCCCAACAGGGATGACCGGCTCCACGCCCTCGCGGTCGCTGACCTGCTTGTCCTCCTCACCGAACGCGCCGGCGTTGTGGACGAGGCCCGTACCGTCGGTGGTGGTGACGAAGTCGGCCTCGACCACGCGGTGCGCGCCCGTGTGGCCCTCGTAGTAGGCGAAGGGCGGCGCGTAGGCGGCGCCCAGGAGGTCGCTGCCCTTGAGGCGTCCGACGACGTTCGGTGCCACTCGCTCACCGTCAGGGCCCTCGGCGCCAAGTTCCCGTGCGTAGGAGTCCACACGGGCCTCCGCGAGGACGTACCGCTGCGGGCTGCCGGTGAAGGACGACTCGACGATCGCGTAGTCGACGTCCGGGCCGACCATGACGAGCAGGTTGGAGGGCAGGGTCCACGGCGTCGTGGTCCAGATGAGCAGGTGGTCGCCGGTACGGAGCACGTCCGCCTTCTCCGGCACCTCCGTCACCGCGAACCCGACGGTCACCGCCGGGTCCTGCCGCTGCTGGTAGACGTCGTCGTCCATGCGCAGCTCGTGGTTGCTCAGCGGGGTCTGGTCGTTCCAGCAGTAGGGCAGCACGCGGAAGCCCTCGTAGATGAGGCCCTTGTCGAACAGCGACTTGAAGGCCCAGAGCACCGACTCCATGAACGTCGGGTTCAGCGTCTTGTAGTCGTTGTCGAAGTCCACCCAGCGGGCCTGGCGCGTCACGTACGTGCGCCACTCGTCGGTGTACTTGAGCACGCTGGAACGGCAGGCCTCGTTGAACTTGTCGATGCCGAGCTCGACGATCTCGTCCTTGGTCTTGATCCCGAGCTGGCTCATCGCCTCCAGCTCCGCGGGCAGGCCGTGCGTGTCCCAGCCGAAGCGGCGCTCGACCCGCTGCCCCTTCATGGTCCGGTAGCGCGGTACGACGTCCTTGGCGTACCCGGTCAGCAGGTGGCCGTAGTGCGGCAGGCCGTTGGCGAACGGCGGGCCGTCGTAGAAGACGAACTCGTTGCTGCCGTTCTCGCCGGCCGGTCGGGCCTCGACGGACGCGCGGAAGGTGTCGTCCTTCTCCCAGTACTCGAGGACGTCGCGCTCGAGGTCGGGCAGGCTGGGCGATGCGGGCACGGGGGTGGTGGCGTCGCTCGGACGGTGCAGCGGATAGGCCATGATTCTTCTGGCTCCTGGCGGTTCAGCGGTTCGGCAGCAGGTGGACTTCTTGGTGCTTCTGCTGCGAGGACGCCGCACCTGGGTGCGCCGCGGTACCACCCCGCTTGCCGCTCGCTCCCGCGTGCGGCCGCTCGTTGACGGCTGTGACGGGCCTACCCGTCCGGTTCTACTGGGGTTCCCGCTGCCTGACGGCGGCAGGGTGACCTGTTCTTCCGGAGGCTCACCGGTGATAGCCGGGTCGATGCCTATGAGGCAATCGTACCGGGCTGCGGCAACCGGAAAAGTGCAGGGCGTGCAACCCGATAGTGCCCCGCGTGCGTCCAGGGGGCATGAACGCAATCAGCCAAGCGACCGGTCCGCCGGTCGGCACAGCGGTCGGCGCCCCCTTGCGGGCCGTGCCGGAGCCCGGAGCCGCCCTGACCACCACAGACGTCCCGGCCGGTGCACCGGAGTTCTCGGTGGTCCGCACCGGGGTGTCGGCGGAGGAGCAGTTCCGGCTCTTCGCCGTCGAGAGCACGGCCGCGCTGCACCGCATCGCCTACCTCCTGTGCGGCGACGACCACCGTGCCCACGACCTCACCCAGATCGCGCTCGAGCGGACCTACCGGCACTGGTCCCGGCTCAAGGACGGCAACCCGTTCGCGTACGCCCGGCGGGTGCTGGCCACCGCACGGATCGACGGCTGGCGGCGCACCCGGCGCGAGATCCTGCAGTCGCCCGAGGACGTCGTCGTCGCGCAGGAGGCGAGCCGCTCCCCCGCGCTCGACAGCGGGAACCAGGTCGCCGAGCGGGAGCGTCTGGTGCGTGCGCTGCGCAGGCTCGGCCCCGGCCAGCGCCGGGTGGTCGTGCTGCGCCATCTGCTCGACCGGTCCGAGGCCGACGTCGCCGAGGAGCTCGGCGTCAGCATCGGAAACGTGAAGTCCCAAGGCGCACGCGGCCTCGCCCGCCTGCGTGAGCTGCTCTCGGAAGGACAGGACACATGAACGACCACTCCACCACCACACCGGTCGACGAGAGCTGGGTGGCGCACCTGCGCGACCTCAGCACCGGCGTCACGGCGCCCACGGTGGCCAATCCCCATGCCATGTCGCGCGTGGCGATCCGCCACACCCGGACCCGCCGCGCGGTCCTCGCGACCGGTGGCGGCGTGCTGACGGTCGCGGCCGTCGCGGGGGCGGCCTTCGCCCTCGGCGGCCCGACGGCGCCGGGCGTGCTCCTGCCGGGCGGGACCCCGGCGTCGTCGGCGTCGGCAGACCCGTCGGCGTCGGCGGAGGAGCGGCAGGAGCTTTCGCAGTCGGACCTGCCCGGGGGATGGCACGAGCACGAGCTGGAGGGCCTCATGTATGCCCTGCCGCCCGAGATCGTGACCAGCGGCCCCGTGCAGGACGAGCCGGGGGTCACCTCGGACATGTGGCACAGCAGCGAGGACCCCGACTCGCCGCCGTTCTTCTACATGGCCTACTACGACGAGGGCTCCGAGTCCCCGGCCTGGCCGGACATCGCCGACAAGCCCGGCGGCGAGCAGCTCGAGGTCCCCGGCGCGAGGCGCGCCACCGCGCACGACGTCAGCGCCCTGGCTGCGGGCCTGCCCGAGGGCAACGTCGCCGACGACGAGAAGGGGCCGACGATGCTGCTTCTCGAACCGACGTCCGGCGCGGGCGCCTACATGATCAGCCTGAACCTCCCCCCGGAGACGTCCGAGGAATTCGTCGAAGCCTTCGCGGCGACCCTCGTCCTGAGCTGACCGACCGCCGCCGGTCAGCCGGTGGGCGGACGATGACCATGCACTTGCTGCCAGGCCGAGCCCGGATCTGGCAGCAGGTGCATGGTCATCCTCCAGCCCTGTGGATAACAAGGGCCATCAAGAGGCACCGTCGTATCTAATTGGTCATGTGCCGAAGAAGATCCCTGTCCCACCGAGGTTGCTGAGTCTCGCGCGCGAGCAGGCCGGCCTCGTGTCGTCCCTGCAGTGCGACGCCGTCGGCGTCGGACCGTCGAGGCGCCGCAACCTCGTCACCGGCGGCTCGTGGCGGCGAGTGACACGCGGAGTCTTCGACACCGGCGACGTTCTGAGCACCCTGCACCCCTACGATGTGGACCGGCTCCGGTCAGCCTGGACCGCGCTGCTGGCCAACCGCCGGTCCATCGCGGTCGGCGCGTGCGCTCTGGCGCTGCACGGGGTCAAAGGGCTTCCTCGTCGGATCCTTCCCGAAGCGACATTTGCTCGTGGTGTCGCGCGCAAGTCCCGGGACGGAATCATGTTCCGGCAGTACGCAGCGGGGCTGGAGACGGTCGAGATCTCCGGCCGCAAGGTGGTGACGGTGGAGCGAGCGCTGGCCCAGGCGCTGCCGACGCTGACCCGCGACCAGGCGGTCGCATGCCTGGACAACGCGCTGAACCAGGGCTTGATCCGGACGGAGGACCTCGCAAGGATCCGCAGTCAGCTGGTGAACCGCAAGGGATCGGTCGCGGTCATCGCTTTGCTGCCGCTGGCCGACGGCCGGGCGGAATCACCGCCCGAGAGCCACGCACGGCTGCGGTGCCACGACGCCGGCATCGCGCCCGACGACCTGCAGCGTGATTTCTTCGATGCCCGGGGCCGCTTCCTGGGCCGAGCCGACCTCGTCTGGTACCTCGGCGACGGACGTTGGCTGATCGTCGAGATCGACTCGCACGAGTTCCACGGGGCGGATCGCCAGGTGCGGCATGACGCGACGCGGCAGAACGGGCTGGTCAGCGAGGGGCAGAACATCGTCCTTCGGTTCTTCCCGGGTCACGTGACCGGCGGCCACTTCGCCGGTGAGGTCGCTCAGATCCTGCGCCAGGAGGGCTGGCTGCCCGGCCGGGCGCTCCCGCCGCGGCCGTCCCGCCGTCGGGCGGCCCGCGCGAGATGACCATGCACCTGCTGCCAGGCTGAGCCCGGATCTGGCAGCAGGTGCATGGTCATCTTGTGGTCAGGCAACGGGTCGGACGGCGTCCGCGCCGGCCGGCTCGGCTGCCGGGGTGGCAGCCGGCTCGGCATCCGGCTCGACGGCCGGGTCGCTGCCCTCCGGACCGTCACCCGGGGCCTCCTGGTAGCGGCGGCTCAGCAGGCGGTAGTACTTGCTCGACAGGGCGTAGCCCGTCAGCACCAGGCCGAGCACCGCGATCAGGATGAACACCAGCGCGATCCCGCGCGCGTCGCCCGTGCCGAACCAGTCGCCGATCCAGCGGGCGCCCGTGCCGCCCTCGCGCATGAAGGGGATGAAGAAGAACTGGGTGAGCGGGCTGATCAGGAACGCCGTCAGCGGCGACGCCGCCTGCTCCAGCGACTGCGCGAATCCGAACACCCGGCCCTGCCGCTCGTACGGGACCACCTTCTGCAGCACCGTCTGCTCGGAGGCCTCGACGTACGGCATCGCGATCATGTACGCCGCCAGCCCCGCGACGAGCCAGACCACCGACGCCTGCATCGGGAAGACCACCGTGACGGCCCACAACCCCAGGTTGACGAGGAGGATGGTGCGTACCGGGTTGGACCCGAGGCCGGTGCGGGCGATGAGCAGGCCCGACACGATCATCAGCGCGCTCAGCCCGCCCCAGACGAAGCCCCACGCCTGCACGGACATCATCGACAGCCCGTACGCGTCCATGAGCGCCATGAACCCGCCGCCCAGCACGTTGTTCAGCGCGGTGAAGGCGATGAGCGCCCACATGCCGGGGATGCGTCCGACGACCTTCATGGTGCCCTTGAGGTCGACCTTCCGCGGCTCCCCCTCGGCCGCCGCGTGCGACAACACCTCCGGGACCTTGATGAAGTGCATGTGCACCAGCGCCACGGCGAGGACACCGATCGCCAGGATGAGGCAGGTCCGCATGCCGTCGAACGCGACGAGGAGCCCGCTGATCACCGACGTCACGAGGAAGGAGACGCCTGTGACCGTCCCCACCAGGCCGTTGGCACGGTCGCGGAGGGACTCGTCGAAGAGGGCGGTGACGACCGTCGGCAGCGCGATCGAGCGGAGGTTTCCGGCGATGACGCCGCACATGAGCAGCACGACGAGCACCCACAGCCGCACGCTGCCCGGGTCCGTCCACTCGTCGGCCGGGGTGGCGAGGTAGATGACCAGGCACGTCACGTAGAAGGTGATGGAGACCAGGGCGGACGCCTGCATCACGGTCTTCTTGCGGTGGTGGTCCACGAGGCTGCCGAACCACACCCCCGTGCTGACCATCGCCACGAGGAACAGGCCGGCGATCACGCCGGTGGCGAAGACCGAGCGGGTCTGCAGGAACACGAAGAAGGTGATGGCGAACCACACCGTGAAGTTGATGACCCCCGCGAGCAGCACGTTCATCAGCAGCTGGACGAACGTCCGGACGGTCGGGTCGGACAGGTGGAGACGCGGGGCGTCGGCGTCGGTGACGGGCGGATCGGTGCTCATGGGAGTACTCCAGTACCTGAACGATGGTTAAGGTCAAGCGTTGGCTCGCACCTCGCGTTCATCATGTCGACGACGCACACGACCAAAACTCATCGCCGACGGCACCGTTCGCTACGGCCGCGGTACCGCCGCGAGCGCCGACTGCCCCAGCCACACCGGCAGCTCCCTGCGCGCGTCGGCGGGCCCGTCCAGGCTCACGACCTCGCCGCGCAGCGCCACCTGCCACGACAGGTCGCCCCGCCACACCCGGACCAGCGTGCGCAGCGCGGCCGACACGGTCACCGTCGCCTCGAACCCGGGGTCGTAGTCGCAGACGTCGACCTCGCCGTCGCGGACCACGAGCCACCAGTGCGCTACGGGCGCGGGGACGCCGTCGAGCCGGAACGCGACCACCGTGCGCTCGCGCGGCCAGGCCGCGACGGGCACCGTGCGCCGCATGTCCCACATGAGGAGGTGCGGGTCCAGGTCGGCCTCACCGAGCCCGCCGACCCAACGCGCTCCCCACGTGCCGAGGCTCTCGACGAGCGGACGCAGCTCCTCACCCGCCTGGGTCAGCCGGTACCCGGGATGGCCGTCCACCTCGTAGCGCCGCACGACACCGCCGCGTTCGAGCGAGCGCAGCCGCTTGGCGAGCAGCGCGGGGGACATCTTCGGGACGCCGCGCCGCAGCTCGTTGAACCGGGTGCTGCCAGCGAGCAGCTCGCGGACCACGAGGAGCGTCCACCGCTCGTCGAGCACCTCCATGGCCTTGGCCACAGGGCAGAACTGGCCGTACGTCGTCATGAAGCCTCCTCGCCGGGCCCCCGCGCGTCCAGTCAACGCCCGGCCGGGACGGCGCACCAGTACAGAACGAGAACCTCACCCGGTACAGACGCAGCACTGGAGGGTCCGTGTCTCCCGGGCGGACAGTGGGACTCCCAGAACCTCCGGGCCCAGAACATCCCGAAAAGGAGCCAGTCCCATGACCGACACCGTCGTCGTCCCGCCCGACGTCCTCACCGCCGTCCGCACCAAGCATCGCGCCCTGTGGGCGGCCGGCAACTACCCCGTGCTCGCCGCGGAGGTGATCCCCGCCCTCGGGCCCGTCCTGGTGGAGGCGGCCGGCGTGCGGCCGGGCGACCACGTGCTCGACGTCGCGGCGGGCTCCGGCAACGCCGCCATCCCCGCCGCGCTCGCCGGCGCGCACGTGATCGCCTCGGACCTGACGCCCGAGCTGTTCGACGCCGGCCGGGCCGCGGCCGCTGCGAGCGGCGCCGAGCTGACGTGGGCGGAGGCCGACGCCCACGCCCTCCCGTTCGACGACGCGGCGTTCGACCGCGTGCTGTCGTGCGTCGGGGTCATGTTCGCCCCGTTCCATCGGACGGCGGCCGCCGAGCTGCTCCGGGTCACCCGCCCGGGCGGGACTATCGGTCTCATCGCGTGGACGCCGTCCGGGTTCATCGGCCAGATGTTCGCCGCGATGAAGCCGTACGCGCCGGCCCCGCCGCCCGGCGCCGAGCCGCCGGTGCTGTGGGGCGACGAGGCGCACGTGCGCGCCCTGCTCGGCGACGGCGTCACGGACGTCCACGCCGAGGTGCGCACGCTGCCCGTCGCCCGGTTCTCCTCCGGCACGGAGTTCCGCGACTTCTTCAAGGCCGTGTACGGCCCCACCATCGCGGTCTACCGCAACGTGGCCGACGACGCTGAGCGCACCGCAGCCCTCGACCAGGCCCTCCTGGACCTGGCCGCCCGGTTCCAGGACGCCGACGGCGCCATGGGCTGGGACTACCTGCTCCTGATGGCGACGCGGGCCTGAGGGTCAGCCCACCGACACGTCTACCGTGTGCCAGCCGGTGGCCCCGTCCGGTGCGGGCGGGGCCTCGGCGTCGGTCTGAACCAGTCGGTCGGTGTCCGTGGCCCGCACCGCGAGCGTGTGGTCGCCGGCGTCCAGGTCGAGGGACACCCGCCACTGCCGCCACGTGTCCGTGCCGACGGTCTCGGCGAGCTCTGCGGTGACCCAGTCGCCGTCGTCGGGCCGGACCTCGACCTTGCCGATGCCCGTGTGCTGGGCCCAGGCGACGCCGGCGACCGTCACCGCGCCGGCCGCCACCGACCCGCGGGGCACGTCGATGCGCGACTGCACCTTGATCGGTCCCAGCGCGGACCAGCCGCGCGGGGTCCAGTAGCCCTGGTCGGCATCGAACGTGGTGACCTTGAGCGACGTCACCCACTTGGTCGCGGACACGTACCCGTACAGCCCCGGGACCACGAGCCGCGCCGGGAAACCGTGGTCGACGGGGAGCGGCTCGCCGTTCATGCCGATCGCGAGCAGGCTGGCGCGCTCCGGATCCTGCAGCACCTCGAGCGGCGTGCCAGCGGTGAACCCGTCGTCGCTGCGCGAGAGCACCATGTCGGCGCCCGCCTGCGGCTTCGCACGCTCCAGCAGGGCACGGACCGGGTAGCCGAGCCACAGGGCGTTGCCGATGAGGTCACCGCCCACGGGGTTGCTCACGCAGGCGAGCGTCACGTGGTGCTCCTCGAGCGGCAGGGCGAGGAGCTCGTCCCAGGTGATGGTGAACGGTTCCTCGACCATGCCCTCCACCCTGAGCGACCACTCGGCCGGGTCGAGCTGCGGCACCCGCAGCGCGGTGTCGATGCGGTAGAAGTCGGAGTTGGGCGTGACGTAGGGAGCCAGTCCGTCGAGCTCCAGGTCGGCGCCCGCGGGCACCGGAGGCGCCGTCTCGCGCGCGGCGGGCAGGCGGATCTTGTCGCGGACGGCGCTCACCACCGCCGAGCCCGCCGACACGACGCGCGCACCCGCCAGCGCCAGCACCGCAACACCCGCGGTGATCCCCGTGACCGCGAGGAAACGACGCCGGTCCACCACGGTGCCGGTCTCGGCCCGGAGGTCGGCCACCGGACGCAGGCGAGCGATCGCCGACCGGAGCAGGAGCACCGCGGCGCCGATCCCGACGATGCTGGGCAGCGCCCACAGCGGCGTCGCATCCGGGCGCAGCATGGCGACCGTCGCCCCGACCACCCCGACCGCGCCGATCAGCAGCGCGCCCGACGGCGGCCGGCGCAGCTCCAGCCGGCCCGCGAGCGCCGCTCCGAGGGCCAGCACCACGCCCATCGTCCCGAGGAGGACCGCCTTGTCGTTCGTGCCGAACGCCTGCACGGCGAAGTCCTTGAGCCAGCCGGGAACGGCGTCGATCACCGCGGCGCCACCCGCGAACAGGGTGCTCGCACCGGGGGCGACGAGGGCGGCGACGAACTCCGCGACGGCCAGGCCCGCGGCACCGGCGAGGACGCCGGCGAGGGCGGCCCATAGCGCGTCGTGCGGTGAGCGGTCGGCGCTCGGGGTCGCGGGGGTCTCGGTTGCCTGGGTCATACGCTCAGCGTGGCACGGGTTCCGGTGCGACAGGAGCCCTGGCTCGGCGTCGTTGCCGCGCGGCCGGGCGTCAGGGCCCCGTGGTCAGGACGACGAGTCCGACGCCACGCTTCTCGGGTGCAAGGACCGCGTCGGAGCCGAGCAGCACCTTGTACTCTCCGTCGAACACGTCGGCGCTGGTGCCGATCAGGCCCACGACCTCGCCGTCCTTGCGGAGCACGATCAGGTTGGGCGACGAGACATAGCGCTTTCCCTTCAGCCCTGTCTCGCCGACGACCTCCTCGATCGCCTCCACCGGTTCTCCCTCGGTGAAGAGCGCAGCCTCGTCCCATTCGACGTCGACCACCTCGCTCACCGGTACCGTCGTACCGTCCCGGGCAACCTGCAGGACCGCATCGTTCACGGTGTCGTCGAATGTCAGATCGGGCACGTCTCCACCGGAGATCGAACAACTGGTCAGCGCGCCGGCCAGCACGATCGCGAACACGGCGGCGGTGGTCCTGCGGAGGGTCATGACTCTGCGTCCACATCGTTGAGGTTGGGATCCCGGCCGTCGGCCGGCTCGGTGCCACTCGGGTCGCCGGTGTCGTTCGGCGCGATCTGATGTGCCCGGCGGTCAGATCCCGGTGCCGCGCACGATCTTCGAGTTGTGGGCCTGGGCGCGCGGCCGGATCGTCACCAGGTCGATGTTGACGCGGTCCGGGCGGGACACGGCCCAGGCGATGGTGTCGGCGATGTCGTCGGCCACCAGGGGCGTGTAGCCGTCGTAGACGGCGGCCGCCTTCTCGGCGTCGCCGCCGAACCGGACCAGCGAGAACTCCTCGGTTGCCACGGCCCCCGGGGCGACCTCGATGACGCGTACCGGCTCACCGGCGATCTCCCAGCGCAGCGTCTGGGACAGCATGTGCTCCGCGTGCTTGGCGCCCGTGTAGCCGGCGCCACCCTCGTAAGCGCCCTGGGCGGCTGTCGAGGTCACGTTCACGACATCGGCCACACCCTTGGACGCGCCCGCCTTGCGCAGCAGGGGCAGCACGGCCTTGGTGACGCGCAGCGTGCCGAGCACGTTGATCTCGTACATGCGGCGCCAGTCGTCGACGTCGGCGTTCTCCACGCGGTCCAGGCCGAACGCGCCGCCCGCGTTGTTCACGACGGCGTCGAGCCCGCCGGTCGCGCTGAGGTGGGCCGCAAGGGCCGTCACGGCGGCGTCGTCGGTCAGGTCGACGGCGTAGACCTCGCAGCCGGTCTCGGCGGCGAGCGCCTCCAGCCGGTCGGCTCGGCGAGCCGCCGCGACGACGTCCCAGCCGTCGGCGCGCAGGCGGCGCACGGTCGCCGCCCCGATGCCCGACGACGCCCCGGTCACCAGGGCGCGGCGGTTCGGCGTGGTCTCGGGACGGGTCTCGGGGGCGGTGCTGTCGCTCATGGCCGCACCCTAACCTCGACGGCGGCACGCGGTCGGCCCGGTCCGACGCTGAGAGCGAATCCCCTGGGGCCGCCGGAATCGGCCGGTGTATCGTGACGCCGGGTCGCGGGCCCTGCTTTGGCCCGCCGATGCGGCTCTCGCTGTGAGCCGCTTCCCGCCTGGACGCGAGATGGCGCGTCGCTGCTCACCCCATGACCGTTCCTGGCCGTGGGCTGTTCGTCGACCCCCTGGAGCCCTCGCGTGCATACCCACCGCGTCCGTCCTGCTCGTGCGTTCGCCCTGCCCGCCCTCGCCGCCGTCGCGGCGCTCGCCCTCGCCGCCTGCTCGCCCACCGCCTCCGGTGAGACCGCCGCCGAGGGTGCGACGACGCCGTCGTCGGGCGGCTTTCCCGTCACCCTCGACAACTGCGGGTTCGAGACGGTGGTCGACGCGCCGCCGGAGCGCGTGGTGACCATCAAGTCGTCGACCACCGAGATGCTGCTGGCGCTCGGCCTGGGCGACCGGATAGTCGGCTCGGCGTTCCTCGACGGTCCGGTGCCGGACTCGCTGAAGTCGGTGCCCGCCGTCGAGGAGCCGTTCGCGGCAGAGGCGCCCGGCTCCGAGGCCACGCTGGAGCTGGAGCCGGACCTGGTCTACGCCGGCTGGGAGTCCAACCTGACCGCGGAGACGGCGGGCGACCGCGCGACGCTCGCCCAGCTCGGCGTCGCCACGTACGTCTCCCCCGCTGCCTGCAAGGAGGACGGGTACATGCCGGACCCGCTCACCTTCGACACGGTGTTCGACGAGATCACCGAGGTGGGCTCCCTGTTCGACGCGGAGGACGCCGCGACGCAGCTCGTCGAGGAGCAGCGGACGGCGCTCGACGCGATAGTGCCGGACGACCGCGGCCTGACGGCGCTGTGGTGGTCCTCGGGCGACGACACCCCGTACGTGGGCGCCGGCATCGGCGCGCCCCAGATGATCATGGACGCGGCAGGGCTCACCAACGTCTCGTCCGACGTCCACGACACCTGGACCTCGCTCGGCTGGGAGAACGTCGTCGAGGCCGACCCCGATGTCCTGGTCCTCGTTGACGCCGCGTGGAACCCCGCCGACGCGAAGATCGAGACGCTGGAGTCGAACCCGGCGACCCGTGAGATGACGGCGGTCAAGGAGGGGCGCTACGTCGTGGTGCCGTTCCCGGCGACCGAGGCCGGCGTCCGGAACGTCGACGCCGTCGCCTCGGTGGTGGACCAGCTGGCGGACCTCGACCTGTGAAGCAGCTCGCCCTCCCCGCCGCGACGCTGGCGCTCGTCCTGAGCATCGGCGTCGCGGTGACCATCGGCCCGGCCGACCTCGCCCTGTCCGAGGTCGGCCGTTCGGTGGCGACCCACCTCGGGCTGGGCGGCGCGCTCGGCCTGGAGCCGCTCTCGGCCCTGCGCGACGGCATGGTGTGGCAGCTGCGGATGCCCCGCATCCTCACCGCCGCCGCCGTGGGCGCGGGTCTCGCGGTGTGCGGCGCCGTGATGCAGTCGCTCACGCGCAACCCGCTCGCCGACCCCTACCTGCTGGGGCTGTCGTCGGGCGCGTCGCTGGGCGCGGTCCTCGTGCTGCTCGCGGGCGTCCCGCTGCTGCTGCCGGTCGCGGCGTTCGCCGGCGCCGTCGGGGCGCTGGCGCTCGCGCTCGGCCTGGCGGGTGCGCTCGGCACGATCACGCCGACCCGCACCGTGCTGGCGGGGCTCGCGATCAGCCAGCTCTGCGCGGCGGCCGTGTCGTTCGTCATCTTCTGGTCCGCCAAGGGCGACGCGTTCCGCGAGGTCCTGTCCTGGCTCATGGGCTCCGTCGCGTCGGCGACATGGACGTCGGTGGCGATCGCCGGGGGCGCCGTCCTCGTGCTCGGCACGCTGCTGGCGCTGACCGGGTCCGTGCTCGACGCGTTCACCTTCGGGGACACCGCCGCCGCCGCGCTCGGTGTGCCCGTCAACCGCGCGCGCTGGATCCTCCTGATCGGCGTCGCGCTGCTGACCGGGGCGCTCGTGTCGCAGAGCGGGTCCATCGGCTTCGTCGGGCTGATCCTGCCGCATGCGGTGCGGCTGTTCACGGGGGCCCGACACCGCCTGCTGCTGCCGCTGTCCGCGCTGGCAGGGGCGTCGTTCCTGGTCTGGGCCGACACCCTCGCCCGCACCGTCTTCGAACCCCGCGAGCTCCCGGTAGGCATAGTCACGGCGGCGATCGGCG
Source organism: Promicromonospora sp. NPDC023805 (assembly GCF_040639635.1). NCBI lineage: Bacteria > Bacillati > Actinomycetota > Actinomycetes > Micrococcales > Promicromonosporaceae > Promicromonospora > Promicromonospora sp. NPDC023805. The sequence goes on from NZ_JBFAAH010000016.1 coordinate 39,568, forward strand.
CCCCGATCTTCGCTTTCTTGCTCTGGAAGGGAAACCGGTGAGTGCTGGATATTTGTCGACCCAGACGCCCTCGACAGGGCGAATACCCAACACTCAACGGGGGTTGGCGGCCGGGCGGGTCTCCTGGGACATCAGTGGGCGGCTCGTGCTGGACGACGTCGGGGTGCTCGCCCCCGGCGGTGCCGTCACCGGGCTGCTGGGGCCGAACGGCTCGGGCAAGTCCACGCTGCTGCGGGTTCTCGCCGGGGTGCAGCAGGCGGGGCGCGCCACGTCGCCGTCCGACGCCGGGGCGTCCGCGCCGCCGTCCGGCCCGGGATCGGCGACAGACCCGGCGACGACCTTCGACGGCGCCGATCTGCGCGCGCTACCGCGCCGCGAACGCGCCCGGCTGCTCGCCCTCGTGGAGCAGGACGCCGGCACCGACCTGCCGCTGTCCGTGCTGGACGCCGTGCTCCTGGGCCGCATACCGCACCGCTCCCTGCTCGCTGGCGACTCGGACGCCGACCGCGCCGCCGCGCACACGGCCCTCGCCGCTGCGGGCGCCGCCGAGCTCGGCGACCGTGAGGTCGGCACCCTGTCGGGCGGCGAGCGCCAGCGCGTGCACATGGCCCGTGCCCTGGCGCAGCAGCCGCGGCTGATCCTCCTCGACGAGCCGACCAACCACCTCGACATCGCTGCCCAGCTGCACGCCATGCGGGTGCTGCGCGACCTCGCGGCGGACGGCGTGACCGTCGTCGCAGCCCTGCACGACCTGAACCTCGCCGCCTCGACCTGCGACCACCTGGTCCTGCTGGACCAGGGCCGGGTCGTCGCGGCGGGACCGGTCGACGAGGTGCTCGTGCCCGAGGTGCTGGAGCCGGTGTACGGGGTGCGGGTCGACGTGCTGACGCATCCGCGGACCGGACGGCCGGTGCTCTCCTTCGACCGCGGCTGAGGCCCGGCGGGGTCTGCGGCGGCATGCGGGCAGGGGCCCCATGCTGACGGATCCGCGTACCTGACCCATGATGGGAGCCATGGCCGCACCTGATCTCGTCGTCAAGGCAGGAAAGTTCGTCAACCCGTGGATGCTCCGCATCGCTGGGCAGGTTTCGCCGTGGGTGGTGCTGCACCACGTCGGACGTAAGTCCGGGAAGGAGTACAGCACACCGCTCGTCGCGTTCGCGGCCCGGCCCGAGCAGGAGATCGTCGCGGTGCTGCCGCTGCCGTGGGGCTCCGGCACCGACTGGGCCCGCAACACGATGAGTGCCGGAACCGTGCGGCTGACGCGCACCGGTACGGACTACCTGGTCAAGGACGTCCGGCTCGTGCCGGCGTACGAGGCGGTCGGCTGGCTCGGCTCGGTGCCGTCGAAGCTCCTGTCCGCAGTCGGTATCGAGGACTGCCTCGTGGGGACCCTGCACCCCGCCTGACGTCGCTGCGGCGGTCGCGTGTCATCGACCGCCCCGGCGCGGGAGTATGTTTCGCGTCGTGAACTTGCGCACAGCCAAGCTGTCCGACGCCGCTGCCGTCGCCCGGGTGCACCACACGACCTGGGTCACGACCTACGGGCAGATCCTCCCGCCCGAGTTCTGGGCCACTGCCACGCTCGAGCGGCGCACGACGACGTGGGAGCGGTGGCTGGCGAACGGCGCGGCCCCTGTCCTCGCCGAGGTGGGCGGCGAGGTGGTCGGCATCGCGATGTCCGGCGACGCCGTCGAGCAGGAGGACGTGCTGCCGATGCGTGGCCGGCAGCTGTACCTGCTGTACGTCCTGGCGGCCCACCACGGAACCGGCGTCGGCCAGGCGCTGCTGGACGCCGTCGTGCCGCCCGGGACCGGCGCGCAGCTGTGGGTCGCGGAGGACAACCCGCGCGCCCGGCGCTTCTACGAGCGCAACGGGTTCGTCATGGAGGGTACGCGGGTCGTCGACACGAGCACCGCCGACCTCGCAGAGGTACGGATGGTCAGATAGTCGGGTTACGGTTCGACTCATGTCTGACTTCCACATCCGCGCCTCGATCCCGGACGACGCCGTCGGTATCGCCGCGGTGCACTGGACCACCCGGCGCGCGGTCTTCGGCGAGCTCCTGTCGCCAGAGCACTGGAAAACCGAGACGCTCGGGACCCGCACGGAGGGCTGGATGCGCATCCTCGCCGCCGGCAACAAGGCGCTCGTCGCCGAGGTCGGCGACAAGATCGTCGGCTTCGCGATGAAGAACCCGTCCGGCCCGCACCTCGGCCACCCCCCGGCCCGCGCCATCGAGCTGCACGAGCTGTACGTCGACCCGAACTTCCACGGGACCAACGTCGGTCACGCCCTGCTGGAGAACATCCTCCCGCCCGGCACGTCGGCCCAGCTCTGGACGTACGCGACCAACCCGCGTGCGCGCAAGTTCTTCCAGCGTGCGGGCTTCCTGCCCGACGGCGTCACCGTCACCGACCCGGACACGGACGTGCTCGAGGTGCGCCTGGTCCGTTAGCCGCTGCGCCGGGCGAATCGCCCGCGATACGCGCGAAACAGCTCGATCGGTCGGGCCCCGCGTGCCAGGCTTCCGCAATGACCAGCGCACACAGCATCGAGTTCTTCGATGATCCAGCGGCAGTCCTGGACGTCGCCGGTGACCTGCTGGCGGCCGAGCCCGTCGTCCTGAGCGTCATCGCGTCGGTGACGCACAAGGCCGCGCGGTTGTTCGCATCGGGCTGGCCACGTCCGGCGCATCCGATGTGGTGGGCGGTCGTGCGGGACGCGAGCGGCGTCGTCGTGGGAGTGTCGATGCGGACCATGTCCGAGCCGCCGCACACGGTCTGGGTCCCGGCTCTGCCCGACGACGCCGCACGGCTGCTGGCCCACGCCGCGATGGACCGCACCGCCCGGGCCGGAGAAGCGCCCCTGACCTCGGCAAACGGTTCCGTCCCAGCCGTCAGGGCCTTCACAGAGGAGACGCAGCGCGCGATGGGCGGGACCGTCCACGAGGGCCGGCCGGACCGTCTCTGGGAGGCGACGCGGATCGCCCGGCCCGACCCGGCGCCGTCGGGCAGCGCGCGCCTGGCCACGCTCGACGACCTCGACCTGGTCGCCGGGTGGTTCACGGTGTTCCACAGTGAGGCGGACGTCCAGGCAGGGCGCCCGCCAGCCTCCGAGCCGCTGCGGATCCACGGCGCCTCGGACCTGATCGAGGAGGGCACCATCTGGCTGTGGGACGTCGACGGCGAGGCGGTGCACCTGACGGGCATGCGGCCGCCGGCCTTCGGCGTGGTCCGGATCGGCCCCGTCTACACGCCGGCCGAGCACCGTGGGCGCGGGTACGCGCGGGCGATGGTCGCCGAGATCGCCCAGCGTGCGCTCGAGGCGGGTGACCGGGTCTGCCTCTACACCGACCGGGACAACCCGGTGTCGAACCGGGTGTACGCGGCGATCGGGTTCGAACCGGTGCTGGACCAGGTCAACCTGGTCGTGGTGCCCGAGGCGGCAGCCGTGTCGAGGGAGATCTGATGGGACGCAACGCGATCATCTTCCACGGGACCGGTGCCGAGCCTGGCTGGATCTGGTACCCGTGGCTCGCGGGCCGGCTGCGCGCACGCGGGTACGACGTCGAGACGCCGCACCACCCCGGCACGAACGTCGAACCGATCGGCGAGTTCCTGCCGAGGGTGCTCGCCGCGCACACGTTCTCCGAGGACACCGTTCTGGTGGGGCACTCGGGCGGGGCCGCTCTGCTGCTGGCAGTCCTCGAACACCTGGACGTCACGGTGGCGCAGGCGGTGCTCGTCGCCGGGTACTCGACGCCACCGAACGACAACGCCGAGCCGGTGCTGCAGGACTCGTACGGCTGGGCGGCGATCCGGTCGCACGTCCGTGAGCTGGTGTTCCTCAACTCGGTGGAGGACGAGTTCGGCTGCGACGCCGACCAGGGACGGGCCATGTTCGACAGGCTGGGCGGGACGCTGGTGGTGCGCGACGACGGGCACTTCACGTCGGAGACCTTGGAGATAGTGGACCGGCTGATCGCCTGAGTGCGCGCCGAAGCACGTGGGTCACAATGGGCTCATGGCTACCGAGCTCTGGATCACCGGCGACCCCGACACGGACAGGCTGCTGAGCGACGACCCGTTCGCGCTGCTCACTGGGATGTTGTTGGACCAACAATTTCCGATGGAACACGCGTTCGCCGGCCCCGCCAAGATCCGCAACCGCATGGGCTCGTTCGACGTGCACGCCATCGCAGAGGCCGACCCCGACGAGTTCACCACCATGGCGACCACTCCCCCGGCGATCCACCGGTACGGCCGGTCCATGGCAGGTCGTGTGCAGGAGCTCGCCCGCACGATCGTCGAGGAGTACGACGGCGACGCCGCGAAGATCTGGACCGCGCCCGGCGCCGACGGCGGAGCCCCGACCGGTCGCGAGGTGCTCAAGCGCCTGAACGCCCTGCCCGGCTACGGGGAGCGCAAGGCCAAGATCTTCCTCGCCCTGCTCGGCAAGCAGCGCGACGTCCAGCCAGAGGGCTGGCGCGAGGCGGCGGGCGAGTTCGGCGAAGAGGGCTCCCACCGGTCGATCGCAGACGTGACCAGCGCCGAGGCGCTGCTGGAGGTCCGCGCGTTCAAGAAGGCGCAGAAGGTCGCCGCGAAGAACGCCTGACAGAACCGCACGGGGCGACGGCCCGTCCGGCGCAGCCGACAACGCACCGACGGGGCCGGTCGAAGGCTCAGCGGGAGCGCCCACACGCGCCATCACAGCGCCGTGATGTGACGTGGACGACACCGACCAGGTGTCATGGCGAGACCGCTCCCGGACACCAACCGTTTCGCAGGCCCACAGCAGCCCGCACCCGTCCCACTGCCGCACCCCCGGGAGACGTCCTGTCCACCCATACCGAGCCACGCGACGTCTCCTCCGGTCCGCTCACGCCGGACCAGACCGAGTCGCTGTTCGTCGACCACGCACGCGCGGTGCACAGGTACGCGCGAACCCGACTCGGCGCGTCCGAGGCGGAGGATGTCGTGGCGGAGGTCTTCGCGATCGCCTGGCGCAAGGGCGAGGTTCCCGACGACCCCCGTGCCTGGCTGTTCGCCATAGCCCGGCGGGTGCTGGCCAACCAGGTCCGGGCCGAGCGGCGTCGGACGGCGCTCGCCGAGCGGACGCTGCGGCACCCCAGGGCCCCCGGTCCCGACGACGCCCGCCTGGTGGACGAGCTCGACGTCCTCCACCGCGCCTTGGCGCTCCTGCGCCCGGCCGACCGCGAGGTCGTCGAGCTGCTGGCCGCCGCGGAGCTGAGCACCGCTGAGATCGCCCACGTGCTCGGCTGCACGACGGCGTCCGCCGCCACCCGGGTGCACCGGGCACGACGTCGGCTGCGCGCCGCCTACCGCACAGTGACCGAAGGTCAGGAGACCTGATGAGAAAGACGGAAGACACCCTGACCCGCGCGCGGCGTGCCTTGAGCCAGGTCGACCTGGAGCTGGATCTGACTCGCACGCGTTCGGACGCGCTGGTGCGCGTCCGGTCCCGTCCCGACGCGGAACCGGAGCCCGACGACGCCTCGTCGTCCGGCGTGGAGATCCTCCGGCACGGACAGCAGCCGACGCTCCCCCGCCGTCGTTCCGCGGTGTGGGCGCTGGCGGCCACGGTGGCCCTGCTCGGCGGTGCGGGAATCGGTACGGCCCTGCTGTGGCCCGAACCTGGCGAACTCCTGCCAGGTGCCCCGGCCTCGCTCTCGCCGACACCCGGCCCTGGCCTGCCGACGAGCACCCCGAGCACCGGACCGACCTTCGGTCCTAGCGAGTGCGCGTCGTCAGCACCGACGTCCCGAGCGACGCCCGGGCCGGAAAGACCGGGGCAGCCGTCCGGCGAGACCGTGCCGGTGGACGGCTGCGACGGGTCGCCGTCGCCGTTCCCCTCGTCCGCCCCGGACGAGACCGGCCCGTGAGTCGCAGACAACGGCATCGGCCGGACGGCGGAACAGTCCCGTCGAGCGTCGGCCCTACTAGAGCTGGCCGAGCTTCAGAATGAGCTGGGCCTGACCGAGTGAAAGCTTTACATCGCTTGTCTCTTGCCGACCCTTTCAACCTTCACATGGGTGTCAGTGAGGAGGAGGTCCAGATCGCCGTCGTCCGTGGTCAGTACGACGACCGGTCCATGAAGGGCTAGCGCCGTTGCCGCGACCACGGCATCGACGGTCATGTCGCGAGCCTTCCGACGCGATGAAGCTGCACCTGCACGCAAACGACCCGCGCTGTAGCCGATCTCCGCGGTGACTTCCTCCACTCGCAAGGCCTTAGCAGCACGGCGGACCCGAGCGTCGCGCGCGGTGCCGTCGGTGACCTCTGCGAGCGTCACAGCTGACGTGTGCAGCGTCGAGTCCGTGCGACGTGCGACGGTTGCCCAGGCTTGCATCTGCCGCCCGTCGTCGGCCAGGGCGGAGAGCGCTTCGGAGTCAAGCAAGATCGAGTGCGGGCCAACGATCACCGCGCGAGCCTGGCCATGATCACCGCGACCTCGTCCTCATCGACCGCACCGTGCTCAGCCTCCATGCTCTGCAGCACGTCGTCGAGAGCGTCCCGCTCAAGCTGACGGGCGACCGCTCCGGCAACGTATGCGGAAAAGCCACGGGACCCCGCACGGGCGCGGACGCCCTCCGAGGTGGTCACAGGCATGGAGACAGAGTGCTTCTCGATACCAGCTGCAGCAGACATGCTCTTATCCTACTTGAAGTAGGATAGTCTCGCCAGAGTGATGCTGGCCGTCACCGTCTGCGATAGGCAGTGGCCAGCACCGACACCGTGACCTGCTCGGGCAGCTCGCCGTCGTCGGCCAGCTCCTCCTCCGTGACGTGGCGCGCGCTCGGCGTCATCAGCACCAGATCGACCGCTTCCTGCCGGGTCAATGGCGTCGCGTACTCGACCTCCACCGTGCGCGCGGGCTCGAAGTGCGGGTCCAGGGCCTGGTGCAGGCGCCGCTCCTTGTCCGGGTCCACGGTCACCATCTGCGTGACCTGGCTGCGCAGCTCGGCCAGGTGCCCGCCGAAGGGCCGCACCACGACGAGGACGCCGCCTGGGCGCAGCACCCGGTGGAACTCGGCCGGGTTGCGCGGCGCGAACACGTCGAGCACCACGTCGACCTGCTCGGACGCGATCGGGAACGGCCGGAAGACGTCCCACGTCGCCGCCGCGGCCCGCTCGTGCGCCTTGGCCGCCACGCGCAGCGCGTGGGCCGAGGTGTCCAGGCCCAGGCCGACGGCGTCGGGCAGCGCGTCGAGCACTCCCGCGAGGTAGTAGCCGGTGCCGCAGCCGACGTCGACCACCGTGGCCGGCCGCCCCCGGCGTCCCGGGCGACCGGAGAGATCCGCCTCGGCGGCGAGTTCCGCGACCGCGTCGCGGACCGGCGCATACAGCCCGGCCGCCAGGAAGTCCCGCCGGGCGCGCGCCATCGGCCCGTCGTCCCCGCTGGTCGCACGTGCGCCGGTCAGCAGACCGACGTACCCGTGCCGGGCGAGGTCGAAGCTGTGGCGCCGCGGGCAGCGCAGCGCCCCGTCGGCGGGCGACAGCTCGGCTCCGCAGGACGGACAGCGCAGCAGCGGCAGGATCGGTTCGAGGGCGGCGGGAAGGGGAACGGACACGAGCACACTCCTGGCAGCGATCTGGCAGTGATGTCGGGGCGGACCGGGGTCAGACCCGGCCCTCGGGAACGGGGTTCGCCGCCCGTCCCTCCGTCGACAGGAGCAGCACCACGGCGTCGGACCGCAGGCCGATGGCCTCGCGCCAGCCGGACCGGCCGAGCACCAGGCGAGCCGCCGCGAGGGTCGCCGCGCCGCAGGGTCCCGAGTCGACGCCGAGGCGCGCCAGGTCGTCGACGGCGGCGGCCGCCTGGTCGTCGGAGACGGTGACCGCGCCGTCCAGTCCGTCCCGCAGCACCGGCCACGCGAGCGCCGAGACGGTGCCGCAGTTGAGGCCGGTCATGATCGTCTCGCCGGGCGGGGCCGTGACCGGCTTGCCCTTGCGCAGAGACGCGACCAGCCCGGCGGCCCGGTCGGGCTCGACCGCGAGCAGCGTGCCGCCGTCGGCCCCTGACCTGCGGTAGTGGCTCACCACCGCCTGGGCGAACGAGCCGACTCCTACCGGCACGACCACCAGGTCGGGCCCGGTGACGCCGAGGGCGGCGAGCTGGTCGTCGGTCTCGAGGCACAGCGTGGAGTAGCCGTCGACTATCCACTGCGGGACTGTCGTGTATCCGGGCCAGGAGGTGTCCTGCACCAGCACCGCGTCGGGGTCCGCGTCCGCATCGGCGGCCGCGCGAGCCACCACGTCGTCGTACGTTCCGTCCACCTCGACCGCCTGTGCACCCTCCGCACCTATCGCCTTCTTGGCGGCCTCCGTGATGCCCGGCGGGTAATAGATGGTCGCTGCGGCACCGACCAGGGCCGCCACGTGCGCGACGGCGCGGCCGTGGTTGCCGTCCGTCGCCGCGTACAGCCGGACGGCGCTGCCTCGGACGGCGGAACGCACCGCGTCCAGGGTGGCCACGGGCAGCCCGAACCGCTCGGCCAGGGCGCACGCCGTCGCGTAGGAGGCGCCGAGCACCTTGAACGACGGCAGCCCGAGCCGGCTCGACTCCTCCTTGACCAGCACCCGTCCGACACCGAGCTCCTTCGCGAGCGCTGGCACGTCCCGCAACGGTGTCGGCTGGTATCCGGGCAGGGTGCGGTGAAAGTCGATGGCGGGCATGTGCTCGATTGTCCCCGACGCCCCCACCGGAGGCCGACCGGTCAGAGCAGGCCGACCGCCGCGAGCACCGTCGCCACGACGCCCGCGAACGTGCGAACGTGGTTCCAGGTGGTCCACAGCCGCCAGTAGGCGCGCCAGCCCGCAGCCTTGTCGTGGTCGGCGAGGAGCCGGTTGTTGAGGGGCACGTTCAGGGCCATGGTGACGCCGAAGGTGCCCACCAGGTAGACGGCGGCGCCCGCGAGGACCCACGCGCCGCCGTCGCGCCCCTCGACGAGGCCCCAGATGCCGGTGCCCGCCGGGACGAGGAGCGCGCCGAAGAAGACGCTCATGAACGCGGGCAGGAGTGCCGTCTCGTTGATTCCGCTCATGCCGGCTCCGGCGGCCTCGTCCGAGGCGCGGGCGAGGCCGCTCATGATGAACGACGAGAACCCGTAGAACACGCCCGCCGAGAGCCCCAGCAGCACCACCGAAGCCACGGCGAAGATCGTCCATACCATCAAGTGCCTCCCGGGCAGCGCACCAGTGCGGTGAAGGCAGCAACTCTCGCACGAGGGGCCTGCATCTTCCAGGTGTTACGCACGGACATCAGTGATGCGCTCCTGTCCGGGTACACCGCCCCGTGCTGCACTCTGAGAGAGTGTTTGTGAACTTCGCAGGTGTCCTCGCTCGGGTCGATGTCAGTGGTGCCGCGTAGCGTTCGGGTCATGGCTCGGCACACCACTTTCCGGTTCGCTCTCGACCCGTCGGTCGAGCAGTCGGTGGTGCTCGCGCGGCACGTGGGCGCGGCGAGGTTTGCATACAACCAGTGCCTGCGCCTGCACCTGGACGCCCGCGAACGCCACCGCGCGCTCAGTGGTCGCGGTGCTGGCACGGACGCCGTGGACCAGGCCCGGGACGCGGTGCCGTGGTCGCGGTTCGGCCTGATCAACGCGCTCAACGAGTGGAAGAGGTCGGAGGCGGCCGGACGGCGGTTCCTCGTCACCGGTGAGGGTGTCGCCGAGGAGGTGACCGGGCTGGTCTGGCGGGGCGAGGTATCGGCGGAGGTACTCGAGGAAGGCGCCGTCGACGTCGGTCGTGGCCTGGCCGCGTGGACCGCCTCCCGGTCCGGGAAACGCAAGGGCCGCCCGATCAAGCACCCCCGGTTCAAGAAGAAGTCCCGCACGGGCGGGTCGTTCCGGATGCGGAACAAGACCAAGGGCACCCGGTCCTCGATCCGTGTCGGGACCGAGGCACGTCCACGGTCGGTGACCCTGCCGAAAATCGGCAGCATCGGGGTCCGGGAGGACACACGCCGCCTGCGCCGCATGATCGCTATGGGGCGGGCTCGGATCCTGCAGGCCACCGTCACCCGCGGCGTGCACCGCTGGTGGATCTCGATCACGGTAGAGGCTGCCGACCTGCATCCCGCCGTCCAGCACGCGCCTCACGCGGCCGACGACAAGACCGGGTGGGTCGGTGTGGACCGGGGTCTGCGTGCTCTGGTCGTGGCCGGTACCCGGGACGGGACCGAGACGCTGCGCGTCCAGGCGCCGAGGACGCTGGCCATGAGGCTGCGCCGGCAGCGTCGTCTGGCCCGTGCCGTCTCGCGCAAGCAGCGCGGGTCCGCGAACCGCCGCAAGGCTTCCGCGCGTCTGGCGCGGCATCACGTCCGGGTGCGGGACACCCGGCAGCACTTCCTGCACCAGGTCTCCCACCAGCTCGTCCAGACCCACGACAAGCTGGTCCTGGAAGACCTGAACATCACCGGCATCATGGCCAACCACCGGCTCGCCCGAGCCGTCAGTGACGCGGCGTGGGGTGAGCTGGAACGGCAGATCACCTACAAACAGGCCTGGCACGGCGGACAGGTCGTGGTCGCGGACCGGTGGTTTCCGTCGTCCAAGACCTGCTCGTCCTGCGGCAGCCTGCGCAAGGACCTCACGCTCAAGGACCGCACGTTCGAGTGCCGCGAGTGTGGTCACGTCATAGACCGGGATCTGAATGCCGCCGTCAACCTCGCCGCCTGGGCCGAGGACCACACCCCCACCGTCACAGACGGCGGGGGTAGTGGTGGAGTCCGGATCGGGGACCGTCAAGCAGCCGGCCCCGTGAACAACGCCTGCCGACGGGACGGCTCTGGCCCACACACCCGTGTGGGTGAAACCAGCCCGGACGACGCAGGAACCCCCGTTCAGGCCGCACCAGCGGCCTGAACGGGTGGGCGCCCGAGAAGGGCGGTGCCCGTGAACACCAGTTCACAGACACGCTGTGATAACAGATCGGGCACACCGGACACTTTCGAGCCCCGGAGTGTCGGTGTGCCGTGGAACACTTCGAGTCATGCTCGAACTTGCCACCGGAACCGGACTCGCCCTGTCGGCGGGCCTCAACGCATGGATCCCCCTCATCTTCCTCGGCGTGCTCTCACGCTTCACGGACCTCGTGACGCTGCCGGGCAGCTGGGCGTGGCTGGAGAACGGCTGGGTCCTGGCGATCCTGACCGTCCTCCTGGTGCTGGAGTTCGTCGCGGACAAGATCCCCGTGCTGGACTCCATCAACGACGTGGTGCAGACGGTCATCAGGCCCACCGCCGGTGGTATCGCCTTCGGTGCCGGCTCCATGTCGGAGACGGCGACGGTCACGGACCCGAGCACGTTCGTGCAGTCGGGCCAGTGGATCCCGATCGTCTCGGGCATCGTCCTGGCACTCGGCACGCATGCCGCGAAGGCTGGTGGCCGGGTCGTGGCCAACACCGTCTCCGGTGGCACCGCGGCGCCGGTGGTCAGCGCCGCGGAGGACGTGACGAGCATCGGCCTCGGCTTCCTGTCCGTGCTCGCCCCGCTCGCGATCATCCCCGTGATGATCCTGTTCGTGATCGGTGCGATCCTGCTGATCCGAAGCCTGGTGAAGCATCGACGGGCCCGGGCGGCCGGCCACGGTGGCGACGATGCCTACTACGTCTGACATCCGCGAGATCCAGCGCGCCCGGCTCACCTCGGTGGGCCTGGGCGTGCTGCGGCCGCCCGACGACGGAGGCGGCGTCCCCGGCGTCGTCGCCCGGCTGGGCGCCGTCCAGTCGCAGGAGCTGCACTCCTCCGCGTGGGGCGTGGCGCAGCGGCTGGCGCAACCGGCAACGCTCGCCGGGGTGCAGGCCGCGCTGGCCGACGGATCGATACTGCGCACGCACATCCTGCGCCCCACCTGGCACTACGTCACCCCCGGCGACCTCGCACCCCTGATGACCGTCACGGCGCCCCGGGTGCGCCGGGCGATGCTGTCGGCGGAGCGACCGCGCGACTTCGACCACTCGCTGCTCCCCCGCCGCCACGCGGTGGTCGCCGACACCCTGGCGGACGGCCCGCTGACCCGCAAGGAGATCGGCGTGGTGCTCGCCGAGGCAGAGGGCGCGCCGGTGGACAGCTGGCACCTGGGACAGATCATGATGCACGCCGAGCTCGACCTGCTCGTCGCGAGCGGCCCCATGCGGGGCAAGCAGGCCACCTACCGGCTGCTCCCGGAGCAGAAGGTCTGGGACGAGGACGAGGCGCGCATCCACCTGGTGCGCGCGTACGTGCGCGGGCACGGCCCGTGCCGCGCGGAGGACGCCGCATGGTGGGCCACTCTCGCCAAGACCGCGGCTCGCGCGGCGGTGGCCGACGCCGGGCTGACACGCCACGAGCTGGCCGGCCTGACCCTCTGGACCGACGGCGACCTGCCGGAACCCGCTCCGGAGGGCACGGTCCGCCTGCTGTCCGTGTTCGACGAGCTGTTCTGCCACGACTTCAAGGGCTGGCCCCCGCTGACCCGGGAAGAGATGCCGAGCCGCTGGCTGTACATGGGGCTCGTGACGGTGGACGGGATGATCGCCGGCGGCTGGTCACGGGTCCTCAAGGCGCAGAGCGTGGAGATCACGGTCGAGCTCACCGACGAGCCGACCCCCAGGATCTGGGCCGCGATCGAGGCCGAGGCGGCGCGGTACGGGGAGTTCTGCGGACTCGAGCCGACCCTGGCCCGTGGCGCGGTGGGCAAGGGCACCATCGGCTGACGGGTAGCGCGGGAGGCGGCGTAGTCGGCAGACTCCGCGTATGACTCGCATCGCCGTCGAAGGTCAGGCCACCCGTACCCATCCCGCGGAGCGGGGCACCGTCAACCTGCACGTCGCGTTCTCGGGCACCCTCCGGAACGACGTGGTGGACCAGGTGGCCAGGACCCACACCATCCTCGTGGACCAGGTCAAGGCGCACGTCTCGACGGGCGCCGCCGAGCGGTGGGACGCGGACTCGGTGCACTCGTACGTCTACGACGACCGGGTCAAGAACTCCCAGACGGGCGGCAAGCAGCGGATCCGCCGGTTCCGCGCCTCGGCACGGCTGTCGGTCACGTTCCGCGACTTCGAGGTGCTGTCGACCTGGCTCGCCGACGTCATGGACGTCGAAGGCGTGGAGGTCGACCGGATCACCTGGAACCTGACCGACGAGACCCGCAAGGCGCTCCTTGCCGAGGCCCGCATCGAGGCCGCCGAGGAGACCGCGGTGCGCGCGCAGTCGTACGCGGACGCCCTGGGCCTCGGCCCGGTCGCGCCCGTCGCGATCTTCGAGGCGGGCCTGCGCGGCGGCGGCAACGGCGGCGGCGGGCACGTCCCGATGTACGCGATGCGCGCAGGGATGATGTCCGACGGCGACGGCGGCGCGCAGGTCGAGCTCCAGCCCCGGGACATCGACGTCGACGTGACGCTGTCCGCCGACTACGAGGCGGGCGCGCCCGCCGAGGGCTGAGGCAGCACGCCTGCTGCGCGCAGGCGGTTCACGACCAGGTCGTGGGGCACGGCGGTCGCCGTACCGCGGTGCCCCACGGTCGTGGTGGCCGTCAGCAGCGAGTTCAGCAGGGCCTCCTCCACCGCGTCCATGGTCGCGGCGAAGAAAGGGTCCAGGTCGCGTTCGGCCACGCTGCCTTCGGCCGCGTCCACCGCGCTGCCCGACGACGAGACACCCGGCGGCGTGCTGAACGCCAGCGCGTAGTCGCCGCTGCCACTCGCGAAGTCCGAGCCCACGCGCGCCATCGCGAACACCGCCCGGCGTGCCACCCGGCCGAGCTGCCGGGCGTCCAGCGGCGCGTCCGTGGCGACGACGATCATGCACGAGTTGCCCTCGGGCTCGTCAGCGGACGGCGGCACCCGCGCGCCGTCGGCCGGGATCGGGACGCCACGGACGGTGAGCGTGCCCGAGAAGTTGGACTGCACCAGGGCGCCCACGGTCCAGCCGCCAACCAGCCGCGAGGAGGTGCCGATCCCGCCCTTGAACCCGAGCGCCATGGTCCCCGTTCCAGCGCCGACGCAACCCTCGTCGGGCGCGCCGGCCGTCGCGCCATCGAGGGCAGCGAGCACGCGCGCCTCCGTGAGGGGCCGGACGCGGATATCGCTGAGGCGGCCGTCGTTGGTCTCGCCGACCACGGGGTTGAGGGTGCGGGTCTCCTCGTGGCCCGGGCTCGCGAGCACGTACGTGACCAGGGCGTCTGCCGCCCGGAACGCGCTGAGGGTGGCGGTCAGCAGGATCGGCGTCTCGATCGCGCCGAGCTCCGCGACCTGTGTGGCGCCGACCAGCTTGCCGAACCCGTTGCCGACGAACAGCCCGCACGGCAGGGTGCGCCGGTCCGGGCCGAGGGCGTCGGGGACGATCGCGGTGACCCCGGTGTGGAGGCGCGGCGCGTCGACGATCGTCGTGTGCCCGACGCGCACGCCGGGCACGTCGGTGATCGCGTTCAGGGTGCCGGTCGCCAGCGGGCCGACGACGATGCCGAGGTCGCGTGCCCGGCGCGGGCGCTGTCCGTTGTCGCTCATGCCCCCAGCATCGCTGATCGGACCGACGCCCAGCGCCAGGTCGACGGCCACTTCGGCAGAATGAGACCGTGCGCCTTGATCTCGACGCCTGCCGGTCCCGGTTCGCCGCGGCCCGGCACGCGTACCTCGCCACCGCCGACACCGACGGTGCGCCGCACCTTGTGCCAGTGACGTTCGCCCTGCTCAGCCTGGCGAACCGCACCACGGACGATGCGCCGTCCGACGCCGGAGCGGACGCACCGACGGGTGACGAGCTCGTGGTCGCCATCGACCACAAGCCAAAGACCACGCGCGACCTGAAGCGCCTGCGGAACCTCGCCGCGAACCCGCGGGTCGCGCTCCTCGTGGACCGGTACGACGACGACTGGGCGCAGCTGTGGTGGGTGCGGGCCGACGGCACCGCGACCGTCGAGCACGAGGGCGAGCCCCGCGCGGCGGCGCTGGACGCGCTCGCCGCGCGGTACTCGCAGTACCGCGAGCACAGGCCGGACGGCCCGCTGATCAGGGTGCGGGTGACCCACTGGTCCGGCTGGGCGCCCGGCTAACCGGCCCGCCCCCCTCACCGGTCCCTTCCCCTCCTTCGAGGTCAAGGTTGCTCCGCTCTGAAGCGTTTCAGAGCGGAGCAACCTTGACCTCAAAGGGGGGTGGGAAAGGGCTAGTCCGTCACACCCAGTGGACGAGCTGCCACACGATCCCGTTGGGGTCGGCGAACTGGCAGTAGCGCTCGCCCCAGGGTTCGGTCTCGGGCGGCGTGACGACCTCCGCCCCGGCGGCGGAGATGCGGGCGAACTCGGTGTCGACGTCCTCCACGACGAACGCGACGAGCAGGCCCTGGCCGGCCGGCCCGGCGATGCGTTCGGGCTTGAAGGTGCCCAGGCCGACCCGCAGGAACACGATGTTGACGCCGGCCGTGGGGTGCGTGAGCGCCACGAACCCGTCCGCCGACATCGTCTCGGTAAAGCCGAGGTGCTGCTTGGCGAACTCTGCCGAAGCGGCGACGTCGGGCACGTTGAGGGACAGGGCGGTCTCGGTGATCTTCAAGCGGACTCCTCCGTCGGGGTTAACTCTGTACGGCGTACAACGTAGGATGATTGCAGAATGTTCCCGGCCTGTCACACCGATTCTGGAGACCCATGCCCCGCGAGCTGATCGACCTGCTCTGGCGCGATCATCCGGCCGCCCCGCAGGGCGGCACGCGCGGCCCGCGATCGCGCGTCACGACAGGTGCGGTCGTCGACGCGGCGTGCACCCTGGCGGACGCCGAAGGCCTCGCCACCGTCACGGTCCGGCGCCTCGGCGAAGCCCTGGGCATCTCGACCATGTCGGTGTACACGCACGTGAACGAGCGCGACGACCTGCTCGTCCTGATGGCCGACGCCGTCTACGCGCGCATGCCGCTGCCCACCTATGGCAACGCCGACTGGCGTACCCGCGTGCGCCGGGTCGCCGACGCGAACCTGGCCCTCCACCTCGAGCACCCCTGGCTGCTGGAGATCGACGACGAACGCACGGCGTTCGGTCCCGGCACCATCGCCAAGTACGACCACGAGCTGCACGCCCTGGACGCGCTACCCCTGGACGACGTCGCCCGCGACGCCGCGCTCACCTTCGTGCTCGACTTCGTGCGGGCCGCCGCCCGCGCGCGCCGACGCGACCCGCGGGCCGACGAGATGCCGCAGGTCTGGGCGCGGTGGGCCGGACGGCTCGCCGAGTACCTGGGCGCCGCCTACCCGCTGGCCCAGCGGGTGGGCGGCGCCGCGGGCGAGGAGATGAACGCGGCGTCCAGCCCCGAGCACGCCTGGGAGTTCGGACTGGCTCGCGTGCTCGACTCGCTGACCCCAGCCCCACCCCCGTGAGCACGTTGAGTGCTGGGTATTTGTCGACATACCGGACAGGAATCGACAAATATCCAGCACTCAGACGGGTTCGTCCTCCGAGCGGAGGCGCGGCTCGGTGCGGTTGGCCGGGTTGACTCCCGACTTGTCCGCGTAGAACGCGCGGATCGCGTCCATGTCGGCGCTGACGTCGCCGGTGAGCTGGATGCTCGGCCCGAGCCCGGCAACCTTGGCCACGCCGTCGACGTATCCGAGCGTCACCGGGAATCCGGACTTGAGCGCGATCCGGTAGAACCCCGACTTCCAGTAGCCCGAGCCGGCGCCGCGCGTGCCCTCCGGCGTCACGACCAGGTGGAACTCCTCGCCCCGTTCGACGGCCGTGAGGATCTCCTCGACGATGCTCGCCGGGTCCTTCCGGTCGACCGGGATGCCGCCAAGGGAGCGCATCAGTCCAGCGATGGGGCCCTTGAACCAGGAGTCCTTGATGAGGAACCGGATCTTGAGGTCCATGTCGAACGCGATGGCCAGCATCAGGAAGAAGTCCGTGTTGGACGTGTGCGGCGCGCCGATGAACACCGTGGGCCGGGTCGGGGCGGGTTCCGAGCGCATCCGGTAGCCGGTGACGGCCCAGATCAGTCGTGCGACAGCCCGGCGGATGGTGCGTGACATCGTCGTCCTCGAGTCAAAGGCGGATCGGGTGAAACCTCAGGCGAAAAACACAGAATCTCAATTCTGACAGATCCCGCGAACGCCCAACGACCCGTCCGGCCCGCCCGTTCCCGACCCGGCGTCAGCGCTTGGGCCTGCGGCCCGGCGTCACGTCCTCTGCGGTGCCCGGGATGGTCTTGTCCGTCGCGTAGCTGCCCGGCGTCGCGCTGCCCGGCGTCGCGCTGTCCGACGGCGCGGCCCCCGACGTCGTACCGCCCTGCTTCGGGCTGCCCGAGGAGGTGTCGCCGGGGGCGCCCGGCTTCGGCCGGTGCTGCCGGAACCGCTGGACCGCCTTGAACAGGGTCACGCCGGCGATGACGATCGCGATCGCGTCGTCGCCCAGGCCGAGCGGGCCCAGGACGCCCTCCGACAGGAGGTCTATCGGGCTGGCCACGTAGCCGGCGCCCGCGATGAACGTCAGGATCTCCTGCCAGGTGAACTTCCTGGGATCCTTGCCGCGCTTCTTCTCATCGCCCATGCCCGGAAGGTAACGGAGAACCGGGCGACTCGCTAGGTATGTGCGAGTCGCCCGGTTCGTGATGTCTACCTCATTCGGCCGACGGGCTCAGCCGACCGGCTCAGCTGGCCGGCTCGAGGCGGTACGCCCGGATCACCGTCTCGGTGACGCGCCCGCCGTCGGCGTCCGTCGCCTGCGCCTTGAGCGACACGAACCGCGCACCGGCCGCGGCCTTGACCACCGCCCGGAACGTGTCGCCCTTGCCGGGCTGCACGGTGACCTCCTGCCAGTTCTTCCCGTCGTCGGACGACGCCCACAGGCGCATACCCGTGACGTCCGCGCCCTCGACTCCCGGCTGGTGATCGGCCGACAGCGTGAGCTTGGCCGTGCGGTCCACAGTCCCGTCGAGCGCCGCCGGCACCCCGTAGTCGACCTGGAGCAGCGGGAGCTCCGCAGGCTCGTCCTCGCCGCCCCCGCCTGCGGACCGGAAGCGCCACTCGGTCGAGACCTTGGTCGACGTGCGCCACCACTCACCGGAGTAGGCCGTGTCGAGGCGCAGCCGGTACGGGGTGGGCGCGGCCGGTAGGTCCTCGGGGAACATCCAGGTCGAGTCCTCGGCGTCCGCCACGAGCTCCTGGCCGGCCCACAGCCGCAGGCGGGTCCGCGCGTCCTCGCCCGGCAGCACCGGCATGTGGTGACCCGCGTCGTCCACGTAGACCGGAAAGACCAGGTCCATGCTGTTTCCGGTCCGCTGCGCCATGCCTCCGCCGCCATGGAAGACAGGAGCCAGCAGACGGGCGGACGCCTTCCCCCCTGGCGCGAAGCTCCGCATGACACCCTCGAACAGCCCGAAGAAAGGGTCATCCTTGGCGGTTGACGCACTGGGCGAGTAGGCCACGTCCTCGTCGGCCGACACGAACACGGTGCGCTTGTGGGGAGCCGGGGCCTTGCTCAGCATCCCGAGCCCGCCCACGGACGTCCACACGCTGCCGCCCACGTACGGGGCGGCACCCGGCGCAGGGGCCGCCACCGAGACACGCAGCTGCCCGGTGGTGCTGCCGTCCGCGACGTACGAGATCGGCTCGTCGGCCACCGAGCCGTCCCGGCTGAAGGCGAGCGCGTACGAGTACGACGGCGCGGCCTTGCCCGCGACCGAGAGGGTCACGGGGCCGGCGTCGAGAGCTGCGTGCAGCGACTTCGCCTGCGCGGCCGGCACACCGAGGACCGGGAGCGGCGGAGAGCTCAGCCAGTCGTTCACATAGCCCTTCTCGCTGCCCGCCACCAGGAGCACCTCGACCCCGGCAGCGGCAGCGGCGTCGGCCACACCCTGCAGGGTCTCCGGGCCTGCGTGCTCCACGAACGCCCAGGCGCCGTCGGCACCTGCGAAGTCCTCGCCGAGACCGGCGTCGACCAACGACACGTCGAAGGTCCCGGCCACCGGCTCGGGCTGGCCCAGCGGGACCAGGTCGAGACCGAGGTCGCCCACCTGCACATCGAGGATCTTCCCGTCGAGCAGCGTCATCCACGACTGCCGGTAGTGCCCTGCTGCGGGCTGCGCCACCGGCAGGGTGTACAGGTCGCCGAGCTCGCCGAAGATCCCGGTGGTCACCCCGAGCTCGTCGGTCTCGAAGGACAGGTCCACGGAATTCAGGCGGTCACCGGTCTCCCGGGGCGTGTCGATGGTGACGCGCTGCGCGGCCTCGCCGTCGACCACCAGTTCCGTGTCCTCCGTGACGTCAACGAGCGGGAAGGTCGCCGACGTGGTGCTCAGCCGGGCGAGCACCTCGTCGGACATGCCGGTGAAGCCCGCCACGTTGTACCGGCCGGCCGGAACCCGCGCGGTGAACGTGCCCTCCTCGTCGAAGTCCGTGTACGCGGTGACCCTGATGTCGTCGATCCCCTGGATCACGAAGCGGTCGTCCTCGTTCTCAACGGGGCTGCCGTCGAGGTCCGTGGCGCGGATCGTCAGGTCGAACAGCTCCGGCTCGTTGACGAAACCAACCGTCGTACGAACCGTCCCGCGCTCGCCCGTAGCGGTGATCGCACCGCCGACGTCGCCGATGCCGACCTCGGCCGGGTATGCCGTGACGTCGACGCTCGCGGTGCCACCGGCAGGGACGGTCACGCTGTCAGCGCTCAGGGTCACCGCACCGGCGGCCGGCTCAGCGCCCGACGTAATGTCGACCGCCAGATCGAGTGTCTCCTCCGCGTCGCCGGTGTTCGTGTACGTGAGGGTCTCCGTGACCGGCTCCAGGCCGTCCTGCGGGAACTCGAAACGGCCCAGGGAGACGGACGCCGGGCTCGCCGTGACCTGCTGGTCGAGGGCCCCCGGGATCCAGACCCGGCCGGCGCCTTCCTCCCATACCGAGTTGCTGCCGGCCTGGGCCGAGCCCATGAGCGTGGACTTGACCTCCTGCCAGGTGAGGTCCGGGTGCGCCGAGAGCAGCACGGCGGCGGCGCCCGCCACGTGCGGCGCTGCCATCGAGGTGCCGCTGGCGATGACGTACGAGTCGCCCACCGGTTCACCCATCTCGGTGCCGGCAGCCCGCGCGGCCACTATGTCCACGCCCGGGCCCGCGATGTCGGGCTTCAGCGCACCGTCACCGGCTCGGGGCCCGGCGCTGGAGAAGTCCGCCCGCACGTCGTCGTCGTCCACCGCGGCGACGGCGAGGGCCGAGTCGGCGACCGCAGGCGGCGAGACCGTGCCCGCGGCAGGCCCGTCGTTGCCGGCTGCCGCGACCACGAGCACCCCGTACTGCGCGGTGAGCGCGTTCACCGCCTGGGACGCGGGGTCGGTGCCGTCGGTGTAGCTGCCCGGCTCCCCCAGGCTCAGGTTGAGCACCTGGGCGCCCTCCTGGGCCGCCCACTCCATGCCGTCGATGATCCCCGACCACTCACCGGAGCCCGAGTCGTCGAGGACCTTGGCGTTGATGATGTCCGCGCCGGGGGCCACACCCTTCATGTCCGCGTCGGCGTCGCCGGTCCCGGCGGCGATCGAGGCGACGTGGGTGCCGTGGCCGAACCCGTCGGCAGGGTTGTCGCCGCCCGTGAAGTCGCGCTCCGCGACGACACTCTCGTCCAGGTCGGGGTGCGTCGTGTCGACACCCGTGTCGACGACGGCGATGGTCACGCCCTCGCCGGTGTGGCCGTCCGCCCAGGCCTCCGGGGCGCCCACCTGGGGCGTCGAGTCGACGTCGAGGGCCTCTGCCCGTCCGTCGAGCCACACCTTGGTGACACCCGACCTGGCCTTCGCCCGCGCTCCGTCCGCCGAGGCCGACTCAGCACCCACCGCGCCCAGCAGTCCCCACACCTTGGCGAGCTCGCCGCCGCCCGTGGCGACGTCGACGGAACCCGAGACCGCGCCGATCGACTGCAGCGTCCGTTCGCGGGTGAGGCCGAGCCCTGCCCAGTCGGCGGCGTCGGCGGTCCGGGCCATCTTCTGGGTGGACTGCACGATGACCGGCAGCGAGGTGCGGCCGGCGGTGGCGAGCGCCGCGTCGTCGTAACCCGCCTTGACCAGACCCGCGACGTCGAACAGCGCGAGGTCGAGGGTGTCGCCGACCAGGGGCGCGACGTCGGACGGGAGCACGTAGTGGGCGTCGCCCCGCCGGACGGAGTGGAAGGTCACGACGCGCCCGTCGGGCCGCGGTGCGGCGATCGGGGTGAGCACGCGGGCGTCCCCCGAACCGCTGATCGCCACCCGGTCGCCGGTGATCAGGGTGACCGTGTGCCGAGCGGGACCGGATGCGGCGGCCGACGCCGGCGGCGCCGAGCCTGGTGAGCCCGGTGGATTCTCTGCGGACGGGGTGAGCGCCGCTGCGGGCAACCCACCGAGGAGGAGTGCGGACAGTGCGGCTACGGCGACACGGCGCATGCGGGGCCTCTCCGTCGTGCGCGCCCGATCAGGGCGCGACCTGCGCCGAAGTTATCCGCACAAAGCGGGACGCACCACGAAAGTCACGGGCCCAGCAGGTCAGACGTCGATCGGGCGCCGGTCCTCCACGAGCCGCGACGTGTATCCGGCGGCCACGAGACGGTCGAAGGCGACCACCACGTCGTCCGGCACGTCCTCCTCGCGGGAGATGAAGCCGAGCTCCGCGTACAGCGTGAGGCGCTGCGTCTCGCCGACGAGCATGTCGACCACCCGGTCGGCGTCGCCGTTGGTCCGGACGTACGCGTCGAGCGGCATCGGCCGGGACACGCACAGGACGTCAACGTCGGGCCACACGACCCGGCACGTCGCGAACGCACGCCGCCGCTGGTACGGGTGGGAGACGAGCAGCACGGACGACGGCTCGATCCCGTGCTCGGCGAGCAGCTTGCGGCTCAGCTCGAGGTTCTCGCTCGTGTTGGTCGCGGCCGGCTCGACGAGCACGGCGGTGCCCGGCACACCGCGGGCGATGGCGTGGTCGCGGTAGCCGAACGCCTCGCCCTCCGGGAAGGCGTCGATGGTGGTGGGCGCGTTGGCGCCCGTGAAGACGATCTGCCGGAACAACCCGTCGCGGAAGAGGTCCGCCGTGTAGTCGGCCACGCCGAGGTCGTGACCGCCCAGGCCGATGCAGACGTCGACCGGTCGCGGCTCGTGCTGCAGGTCATGGAACGCCCACAGCGTCTCTACGTCCTCCCGCGCTTCGGCGGGGATCATGACGTTCGGCATATGACGACCATATTGCTCGGAGGAATGACCGGCACAATCTGAGTGTGGGTACGCGCCGGGATTTCGCGGTAATGACGCGCTATTTCACTACCAGCAAGAACATGCGGGCCACGCCCTCCACCGCGGTTCTCACGCCCTCCACGCAGACACCCCATACGCAGACACCCCATAAGGACACACCCCATAAGGACACAAGGTAACGGACAACGGCGACCCTGCTCTAGCGGTCAGGATCGTCCTCGCTCTCGTTCCTTCCCTCGGCGCTCGTGGCCCCGACGACGTGGTCCTCAAGCTTGCCCGAGAACAGGTCGTAGTACTGCAGGTGCAGGTGATAGCCGGCGCCCAGCGCGATGCGCCGGATCATGCCGAGCGTTGGCTCGACCTGACCTGACTCGATACGGCTGATCGTCGACGTGGGTACGCCCGCCAGCACTGCCAGCGAACTCATGCTGAGCCCTCGCTCGGCACGGATCCTGACAACGATCTGGGCTGCAGTGGTGAGCAAGACGCCCCTCCCGTCGACGCTCGGCCATCGAAACGTGCCATGACGCACGACAGGGCCTCCCGGAAAGTGAAGATCATTTTTCCGGCAAGCCCTGTGCGACTGACTCTATACGTCTATGGCCGTCGCGGCTCATCGACAGGGCATGTGGCGCGGATTCCACCGGGGGTGCCGCTCCGACACGTTGGCCTACTACTCTCAGCCCCCATGGGCACAGCGAGCACACCGGGTGACGCGGCCGTGTCCCGGCAGTCCGCCGGGCACGGCTCAGGTCGGCGCGGCCAGGCGGCACGGGGCGTGCGCGCCCTCCTGCAGGAGCACCCCGCTTGGGTGCTGCTGCGCTCGAGGAACGCCGCGGCCGCCGTCGTCCTGCTGGACCGCAACCTCGGCGCCTCCCGCCGCAGGCTGCCCGTGGAGCAGCTCGCCGAGCGGATCGACGACGACCTGCCCGAGCTGCGCCGCGCGGGTTTCGAGCTGCCCTACTCCGGCTACTTCTACGTCTCCGAGTGGATAGACGAGGGAGTTCTCGTGCGGCGGCGGGCCGCGCAGGTGGCGGGCGAACCGGGCACCGAGACCGTCGAGCTGTCCGACGGCGCCCTGCTCGCCGTCCGCTTCGTCTCCCGGCTGAGCAAACCCCACCCGGCGGTGACGCCGTCAAGGCTCGGCACGATCCTCGACGGCCTGCACACGCTCGCCTCCGATGCGGACCCCGACCCCGAGACGCGGCTCGCGTCCCTGCTGGAGCAGCGCGCTGCCCTGGACGCCCGGATCGAGCGGGCCCGCCGGGGCGACTCCGCCGCGCTGCCCCCGGAGTCCGCCGCGGAACGCGCCCGCGAGCTCCTCGCGCTGGCCGGCGACATCCCCGCCGACCTGGCCAGGGTCCGCACCGACCTGGAGCGCACGGACCGTGAGCTGCGCCGCCGCCTCCTGGAGTCCGACGGCTCGCGCGACACCTTCCTCGACGACATCTACCGCGGCGTGGACCACCTGGCCGAGTCCGAGGCCGGGCGGGGCCTGGTCGCGTTCCGCGACCTCCTGCAACGTGCGGAGCACACGGCGCAGGACGACGTCGGCCGGGTGCTCGACACCGTCCACCTGACACCCGCCGAGGCGTCGGCGCTGCGCCGCCTCCTGCCCACGCTGCAGGACGCCGCCGACGAGCTCACCGACACGATGGCCGGCCTGCGCCGTGCGCTGCAGCGCATGGTCCGGTCCGGCGAGCTCCCTGCCGAGCGCGCCCTGCGCCGTCTGCTCGGCCAGGCGCAGGACGCGGCCCTCGCCGCCGCCCCCGACGTCGCACCTGGGGCCGAGATGCGCCTCAGGCTGCCGCTGGGCACCGTCGCACCCCGGTCCGTCGGCGGCCTGCTGCCGCACAACCCGGGTGGGGAGGACGCGGAGGCACCGCCCGCCGCGCCCACTCCCCCGCCGCGGATCGTCTCGCTCTCGGCGCTGCGGGCGATGGCCCGCGACTCCGAGATCGACGTGGACGAGCTGCGCGGGCACGTGAACGAGCGGGTCGCGGCCGTGGGCCGCGCCACCGTGTCGTCGGTGCTCGCCGCGCACCCGGCTACCCAGGGCGCCGCGAGCGTGGTCGGCCTGCTGACCCTCGCCGAGCAGAACGGCGTGGCCACCGGAAAGAACGAAGACGTGAACTGGCGGTCCTCGCGCGGTGTCGTGCGACGGGCCGTACTACCCCAGCACCAGTTCGAGGAGCATGTCCCGTGACCGAACCCACCGTGACAGGAACCGGCCAGACGACGCCCGGCACCTCAGACCTCACCAGCGCCCGGCCCGGCCGGCCGGCCGGCAGCGGCGCGTCGTCGTCGGGCATCGGGAGCGGGGCCGGCCCGGAGACCGGGAGCGATGCCGGTACGGGCGCCCATCTCTGGCCGGGTGACCACGGCACGCTGCCCGCCCCGGCCCGGCTCGCGCTGGCCCGCCTCGTACGCGGCCCCTATCTGGCCGCCGAGTCCGACCCGGACACCTGGCGTGCGCTCCTGTCCCACGAGGACGTGGTCCGCGAGCGCCTCTCCGACCAGTACCTCGACCTGGTGGTCGACGCCGACGCGCAGGTCGCGTTTGTGCGCGACGTGCCGGCGGCGGACGCACCGCAGGTGGTGCGCGAGCTGACGCTGACCTTCCTAGACACCGCGCTGCTGCTGTACCTGCGTGCCCTGCTGCTGGACTCGCCGGACGGGCGGGTCGCGGTCAGCCGCGACGAGGCGGCCGACCATCTCGGCCAGTACCGGCGACGCGGCGGGGGCTCGCCCATGGACTTCACGCGGCAGCTGGACGCGACGTGGGCCCGGCTGACCGAGTCGGGCATGCTGGAGCCGCTCAGCGGGGACCGGTGCGTGGTCTCGCCCGTGCTGCGGACCGTATTCGGTGCGGACCAGGTAGCGGCGCTGAGCGCCGAGTACGCACGACTGGCGAAGGAGAGCGCATGAACACGCCCCACCCCGGACAGTGGCGCCTCGCGCGCGTCGAGCTGGTCAACTGGGGCACGTTCTCCGGGCACCACGTGGTGCCGGTCCCCCGCGAGGGTTTCCTGCTCACCGGCCACTCGGGTTCCGGCAAGTCGTCGCTGGTCGACGCCGTGGCGGCGGTCCTGACCCCGCCGGAGCACCTGCGGTTCAACGTGGCGGCCGCCGGCACGGGCGCGACCGAGCGCGAGGCGGGCGACCGCGACGTCGTCTCGTACGTGCGCGGCGCCTGGCGGCACCGCACCGACGAGAGCACGGGCGAGGTGGTTGCCGACCACCTGCGTTCGGGCGCGACCTGGTCGGGCATCCTGCTGCACTACTCGAACGGCACGGATGCGCCAGACTCCGCCGTGACGCTCGTGCGCCTGTTCCACCTGACGCGCGGGTCCTCGGCCCCGTCCATGCTGCACGTGGTGGTGCGGGAGGACGTGGGGTTGCTGGAGTTCGAGCGGTACGTGCGGTCCGGGCCCGACGTCGGCGGCGTGACCGGCGCCTGGCCCACGGCGACGGTGAGCGAGCGCCACGGCCCGTTCGCCGCGGCGTTCACGCAGGCACTGGGGATCGGCTCGGAGCAGGCGCTGGTGCTGCTGCACCGCACCCAGTCGGCGAAGAACCTGGGCAGCCTGGACGACCTGTTCCGTGGACACATGCTGGACGAGCCCAGCACGTTCGAGCTGGCCGCCCAGGCGGTGCACCAGTTCGCGGACGTGGCGCGGGCCTACGCCGACATCGAGACCTCGCGCCGGCAGATCGAGCACCTGAACCGGCTCGCGTCCCTGACCAAGGCGTACGACGAGGGGTCGTCGGCCGGTGTGCGCGCGGCCACGCTGCGCGGGTCGCTGGAGACCTTCAAGGACGCGTGGAAGCTCGACCTGGCGCACGGCGCGCTGGCGGAGGCGCGGGCGGCCGAGGACCGGGCGCAGCACCACCGCCAGGCCGCGGACACCGAGGTCGACGTCGCGGCGAACACCCACCAGCAGGCTGTCAACGTGCTCGGCGCGCGGGGCGGCCAGGCGCTCGCCACGCAGGCCGACCGCCTCCAGCGGGCCGGCGAGATCGCCGCGCTGGTCCGTACCCGGCGCGGTGAGCTCTCCACCGACCTGCAGTCGGTGGGCATGAACATGCCCGAGACGTTCGCGGAGTTCGCGGCGCTCAAGGAGAAGGCCAGGTGGGAGCTCGGCGGCGCGCGGCCGCTGGCCACCGGCTCGGTACCGACGCTGACGGGCGCCCTGCCCGCCGTCGCGCCTGCTCACTCGCCTGCTCATTCGACAGGGCAGGTGCCCGCCGTCTCGACGGGCCCCGTCCCGTCGGCAGCCGGGGTCGCGACGGGTGCGCTTCCCGCCGTCACCACCGGCGCGTTCGCGACGGTCGGGCGGTCGCGGGCGCCCGAGGCGCTCGACGTGAACATCCGGGAGGTGCTGGCGGCGCGCTCCGTCGTCGGGCTGCGGCACGAGGCCGTCGCCACGCGGATCCAGGCGGTCCGGCAGACCCAGACGAACGTGCCCGCGGAGCTCGCGGCGGCCCGCCGGGCAGTGGCCGAGGCCGCGGGGCTCGAGATCTCCGCGCTCCCGTTCGCGGCAGAGCTGCTGCGCGTCCGGGAGGAGGACGCCGACTGGCGCCCCGTGATCGAGGGCGTGCTGCGGCCGCTGGCCACCGTCGTGCTCGTGGCCCCCGCGCACCGCGCGGCCGTCGCGGGCGCCGTCGGGGCCGGGCCGGGCCTGCGCTACCGCGTGGTCGGCGTGCGCAACGACGCGCCCCGCTCCACGGACTCCGCCTCGCTGGTGCACAAGGTCGAGGTGAAGGACGGCCCGATGTCGGGCTGGCTGCACCGGCGCCTGTCGGAGCAGTACGACTACCTGTGCGTGGACGACCCGTCCGGGCTGGACCGGCACGAGCGTGCGGTGACCCGCGAGGGCCTGATCAAGCACGGGCCCGAGGAGATCGAGCAGCCGCTGCTGCCCGGGGTCGAGGACTGGGCGCTCGGCTGGGACGCCGACGACCGCCTCGACCAGCTCCTGGAGCTCGCCCGTGCGACGCAGGCGCGCCTCGCGGAGGCCGACGCCGCCGTGGCCGACGCCGTCGCCGAGCAGCGTGAGGCCGTACGCCGCCAGCTCACGCTGCGGCACGTGGCCCGCCGGGAGTGGCGCGAGGTCGACATCGAGACCGCCGAGGCCGACCTGACCGACGCGCAGGCGTCGTTCGACAGGCTGCTCGACGGCACGATGGACCTGTTGCAGGCGTCGCAGGACGTCGCGGCGGCCGAGACCCGCCTGGACCAGGCCCGCGCGGCCGCGGCGGTGGCCGCCGACACGCTCGCCGAGGCGCGCGCGCACCGTCGCTCGCTCGAACGCGTGGTCTCCGAGCTCGGTGACGCCCCGACCAACGCCATCCCGCTCGCGCACCGCGAGGAGCTGGAGAAGCGGTACGCCGCCGTCCGCAAGACGGTGACGCACGAGGTGATCGACGACGTCTCGCTCACCGTGTCCCGCACGCTCGACGCGGAGCGGGAGGCCGGGCTGCGCATCTCGGGTGCCGCCGAACGGGAGATCGTCGGGCTGCTCGCCGAGTTCCGCCGGCGCTGGCCCGCCATCACCCGCGACCTGACGGCGCAGGTCGGCGACCGGTCGCAGTATCTCGAGGTGCTGGAGCGCATCCGCACCTCGCGGCTCCCGGAGCAGGAGGCACGGTTCTCCGACCTCCTCACCGACCAGGCCCGACGCGCGCTGCGCAAGCTCGCCGCCGAGATCCGGCAGGCACCCGCGGCGATCCGCGAGCGGATCGTGGGCGTCAACACGTCCCTGCGCCGCTCCCCCTTCGACACCGACCGGTTCCTGGAGATCCGGGTCAAGGAGCGCAGGCCCGCGGCCGTCGAGGAGTTCCTCGCCACCCTCGACGCCCTCACCAGCGACACCGAGCCGGAGTACGAGGTGCTGGAGCGCCTGGTGCGTCGCCTCGGGTCGAGCGATCCCGCCGACCGCGCGTGGCGCGCCCTGTGCCTGGACACCCGGCGGCACGTGCACTTCACGGGTGTCGAGGTCACGGCGGGCGGCATAGCGCTGGCCGTGCACGACTCCTCCGCCGGCCTGTCCGGCGGCCAGCGGCAGAAGCTCGTCGTCTTCTGCCTGGCCGCGGCCCTGCGGTACCAGCTGGCCGGTGCCTCGGACTCCGCGACGCCCGCCTTCGGCTCGATCCTCCTGGACGAGGCCTTCGACAAGGCCGACACGGCGTTCACCCGCACCGCCATGGACACGTTCGCCGCGTTCGGGTTCCACATGATCCTGGCCACGCCGCTCAAGCTGCTGCAGACCCTCGAGGACTACGTGGGCGGCATCGGCCTCGCGACCTGCCGGGAGATGCGGGAGTCGCGCGTGGACGTGGTCCTGCTGGAGTCCCCGCTGCCCGACGTCGACCCGGTCGCCTCGCCGACCCGGGGCGGGGCTTCCGTGCCGGCCAGGACGACGCCGACGCCGGTCATACCCGCGCGGCCGGCCGACGGGCCGCCGACGCCGGCCGTTCCTGAGCCCTCGGTGGGTACGGCTCCGACGCCGGTCGTCGCTCCGGCGGGTGGGTCGACGGCGGGCGGTGCGTCGGCGGCTGTCCCGTCGACTCCGACGCCGGTCGTCGCTCCGCAGAGTGCCACCCCGCCGGCGGGTCCGGCACCGGCAGCTCCGCCGCAGGCCGGTGTGGTGTATCCCGACGCCCCCGCACCCCGCACCCCGGATTCGACCGCCGACTCCGGAACGCCCACGCCGCCGCGCGGGGTCCCCGCAGTGGCGCCGCTGCCCGTTGCCGAGTCGGAATCCGGGTCCGAACCGACGTCGGCCACGGATCCGACCTCGGACTCGAACCCGGCGGCGACGTCAGAGTCGGACCCAGGCCCGATCCCGACCCCGGAGCCGGCGGCGGACACCGCCGAGGGCGGCGGACCGGAGCCGGACTGGTCGGTAACCGTCACCCCTGAGGACCGGGACGACACGTCGCCGGTCGTCAGGATGACCTCACGCCGCCCGTCCCTGTAGGGCTCGACGGGTCGGCACACGCCCGCGCAGCCCCGGCAGCCCAGTGATCCGGCCCAGAATCGAGCGATCTTCGGGCCGAATCACTGGGTACGCCGGGACCCGCCGGGTCAGCCGGTTGTCGCGCCGCCGTCCGCCAGGCCTCGGGCGTAGGCCTCGGCCGAGCCCTCGCGGAACAGGTCGTCGGCGCTGCTCCGCACCAGGACGCGGGCACCCGGGCCGTCGTCGGCGGTGACGTGGTGGCCCATGCCGCGCACGACGGCGACCGCACGCCCGCTCGACTTGCCCCGCACCAGCTCGGACGCCGCCGCGATCTCGTCGACGACGGCGGTGACCGTCACGTTCAGCGGGCGGCCGTGGGCGTCGGTGCTGCCGCGCAGGTCGTCAGTTGGCGTGATCCCTGCGCAGCCGATCGCTATGTCGACCAGGGCGTCGCGCCAGGGCCGGCCGGCGGTATCCGTGACGACCACACCGATCCGGCGCAGACCGAGCCGCTGGGTGAGCGCGGCGCGGATCGTCCGGGCCGAGGCGTCCGGGTCGACGGGTAGCAGCAGGACCGTGCCCTCCGGGGTGTTGCTCGCGTCCACGCCCGCTGCCGCCATCACCAGGCCGAGCTTGTTCTCGACGATCCGCAGCGGCGGCAGCCCGGGCCGTTGCCGCTGGGCGACCACCCGGACGGTCTCGTCCGTGATGGCCTGCTCGCGGTCGTCGGCCGCTACCACCCGTCCCTCCGCCTTGGACACGATCTTCGAGGTCACGACCACGACGTCGCCGTCCTGCGGCCGGTCCTGCTCGTCCTGGCTGGCCAGGAGGCCGGCGATCAGCTCGCCGAGGTCGTCGCCGGGGCTGATCTCGGGCAGCCCGTCGGGGGCCCAGATGCTGAGTCGTTCCACGGGGACCATCCTCACACCACCACCGGGCGCCGGAGTGCGGCGTGGAGGACGGCGTCCGTTCGTGGCCGTCGTATCAAGGCGGTCGGCCCTGCCGGCGCGGTACTCTGCCTCGCGCCCAAGCCGCGCATGTCTGGTTCGTAGTGCGATCGATGGGGGAAGCGTCCGGTGCTGCACGACCCGCCCGCTCAGAGGACGGTTCCCGTACCCGAGCCGGCCGCCCTGCGGTCCGGCGATCCCCGCACCATCGGGCCGTTCCGGGTCCGGAGCCGGCTGGGCAGCGGCGGCATGGGCGACGTCTACCTCGGGACCACCCGTCGCGGCGAGCAGGTCGCGATCAAGCTGATCCGGGGAGCCCAGCTCCACGACGACGAGTTCCGTACCCGCTTCCGGCGGGAGGTGCGGGCCGCCGCCAAGGTCCGCAGCCGGTTCATCGCGAACCTGATCGACGCCGATCCCGACGCGGAGCTGCCCTGGCTCGCCACCGAGTACGTCCCCGGGCCGACCCTCT
Source organism: Promicromonospora sp. NPDC023805 (assembly GCF_040639635.1). Classification (NCBI taxonomy): domain Bacteria; kingdom Bacillati; phylum Actinomycetota; class Actinomycetes; order Micrococcales; family Promicromonosporaceae; genus Promicromonospora; species Promicromonospora sp. NPDC023805. The sequence continues at coordinate 70,141 of NZ_JBFAAH010000016.1, forward strand.
CGCAGGCGCTGGCCGCGCAGGGCCCCCTGCGGGAGGACGAGGTGCTGCGGCTGGTCGCAGGGGTCACCGAGGCACTGCACGAGATCCACCGCGCCGGCCTGGTGCACCGGGACGTCAAGCCGGCCAACGTGATCCTCGGCCCGGACGGTCCCCGGCTGATCGACCTGGGCGTCGTCGCCTCGGTCGGCGCGACCCGGCTGACCATGACCGGCCAGCCGGTCGGCACGCCGATGTACATGGCTCCGGAGCAGGCATCGGGCAGCCGGGTGACGTCGGCCGCCGACGTCTGGGCACTGGGTGCGCTGGCGTACTACGCCGCGACCGGGAACCACCTCTTCGAGGGCGACCACCCGGCGGTGGTGCTGTACCGGGTCGCGGCGTCCCCGCCGTCGTACGACGACTGTCCCCCGTACCTGCGCCCGTTCCTCGACGCCCTCCTCGTCAAGGACCCGGAGCACCGTCCGACCCTCGACGCGATCCTGCACTCGCTCGGCGCTGCCGAGCCGGCCGGTGCCACGCTCCCCCTGGTCAAGCCGCGGCGGGTGCGCGGCGCCGAGCGTCGCGTACAACGGAGCGGCGTACTGCGGAGCGACGGGCAACGAGGTCGCCGACGACGGCCTCTGGTGGTCCTGAGCTCGGTGGTCGCCGGGACGGCCGTGCTGGCAGGGGCCGCGTTCGGCATCTGGAGCTCGCTCACCGACGACGATCGGGAGCCCGCAGACACGGGGCAGACGCTGAACACGGCGCCGACGCAGAACAGCCCGAGCCCCGTCCAGGTGGTCGCGGACGGCAGCCTGGACCATCCGTGGACACAGGGGACCGTCAGGCATCTGGAAAACGGCTCGTGCTGGATCGCCAGCGTGACCGGGGTGGAGGGGCGGCGGGCCACGCTGACGCTCGCGTGCGACCAGGTGGGGACGGAGGTGTACGGCAACCCGACGCCGAGCGCGTACCTCGGGATCTACGCCGTCGGGCAGGACGGGAAGGCCGAGAAGAGCACGGTCGCGGACGCGACCGCACAGGACACGTTCTGGACGCAGGGCAATCTCACGGACACCATGCCGGTGACCGTCACCGTGACGCTGCCCGACGTCGCTCCGCTGGCCGCGGTGGAGGTGCGACAGGAGTCCTACGGCTACAGCTGGCACTGGGACGCCACTCGCTGACGTCGCCCGGAGGCGGCCCCTCCGGCCACCGCGCGGCACGTCACCGCACCAGCTTGGGCAGCACCTCTCTGCCGAACGTCTCGATCCACTCGTGCTGGTTGCGGCCCACGTTGTGCAGGTAGATGCGGTCGAACCCGAGGTCCACGTACCGCTGGATCGACGTCCGGTGCTCGTCCGGGTCGGCGGAGATCAGCACGCGCCCCTCGAAGTCCTCGGGGCGCACCATCCGCGCGAGCTGCGCGAAGTCGTGCGGCGAGCGGATGTCGGACCGCGGGAACCGCATACCGCCCACCGGCCACTCGGTCAGGGCGTTGGCCACCGCTTCGTCGTGCGTGGGCGCCCAGGAGAGGTGGAGCTGGAGTGCCTTCGGCATCCGCGCCGGGTCACGGCCGGACTCGCGGGCGCCGTCGGCGAACCGGGTGAGCAGCGAAGCCATCCGGTCGAGGGGCGCCGCCTGCGTGATCAGCCCGTCCGCCGTCCGCCCCGCGCGGCGGGCGGTGACGGGACCCGCCGTCGCGACCAGGATCTCGGGAGCCACCGCAGGCATGGTCCACAGCCGCGTCGACTCCAGCTTGAAGTACGTGCCCGAATGCTTCACGTCGCGTCCGGCCAGCGACGCGGCGAAGAGCTTCTTGATGATCTCCACCGCCTCGAACATGCGGTTGATCCGCTCGGCGGCCTCCGGCCAGTAGCCGCCGACCACGTGCTCGTTGAGGGCCTCCCCCGAGCCGACACCCAGCCAGTGCCGGCCCGGGTTCATCGCCGCGAGCGTCGCCGACGCCTGGGCGACCACCGCGGGGTGCCACCGGAACGTCGGCGCCGTCACGGGGCCCAGGTCGCCGGTGGTGTGCTCCGCGGCCGCCGCGAGCACGTTCCAGACGAAGCCCGCCTGCCCCTGGGCAGGGGTCCAGGGCTGGAAGTGGTCCGCCGCCATGATGCCGGAGAAGCCGTGCGCCTCAGCGAGCGCCGCCAGCTCCACGGCCTCCCGGGGCGCGAACTGTTCGAGCATCGCGGCATAGCCGATGGTCACCACGCCCGACAGCCTAGACGGCAGGAGCTCCGTTCAGAGGGTGGCGCTGAGCACCCGTTCGGTGAGCGCCTGGGACGCGGCAAGCAGGCCGGGGGTGATCGCGCCGGTCAGGGCGTCCGACGGCCGGCACTCCGGGTCGAGGACGACGCCGGTCCGGTCCGCCAGCGAGGGGTCGGTGGCGGCAAACACCACCGAACGGGCGGCCTCGGCGGCGGGGAGCTGCATGTCCAGGATCTGCTGCCAGTGGGGACGCAGGGCCGGCGGCAGGATCTCGGGGGTCATCTCCGCTGCGTTGGGCGTGGCCGCGGCCCCGGGGTCCGCCGCGAACACCGAGACGCCGGTACCGCGCAAGCGTTCGGCCAGGTCCAAGGTGTACGCGAGGTGGGCGAGCTTGGCCCGGCCGGAGACTGCCATGCCGTAGTACTCGTCCGGTTCGACGTCGTCGTAGGCGGGCGGCCCGCTCAAGGTGCCGATGGACGACGACGTGACGTCGACGATCCGGCTCGGGCCGCCGGCGCGCAGCGCGTCGAGCAGCGCCTCGGTCAGCACCGTCGGGGACAGGTGATTGACCGCGAAGCTCGCCTCGATGCCGTCGGCCGTCTCCCAGCGTTCGGACCACATGCCGCCGACGTTGTTCACCAGGAGCTGGAGCGGGCCCTCGGCCGCGAGCCGTTCGCCGAGCGCGCGAACCTCAGCGAGCACCGAGAGGTCCGCCTGGACGAATCGCGCGCCGCCCATCCGGCGCGCCTCCTCCTGCCCGTGCTCCGCGTCGCGGCCCACCACGGTCACCGCATAGCCGCGCCGGACCAGCTCCCGCGCCACCTCCGCGCCGATCCCGCGGGTGCCCGCTGTGACTACTGCGTTCTGCGCCATCGTTCTCTCCTTCTGCTGTGTGCCTGGCCGGTCGGCCGGCCCCCGCACACAGCACACCGGAGTCGCGAGAAATGATCCAAGGCCCGCGTGGCATGGGGGTATGCCCTGGCGGCATGGCTTCTGAGCATGCGATGCTCACGATGTGACACCGGATGTCGATCTCAAGCACATACGCTATTTCGTGGCGGTGGCGGACGAGGGCACCTTCACCCGTGCCGCGGAACGTCTCGGGATGACGCAGCCCGCGTTGTCCCGGGCGATCCGGGCGTTGGAGCACGCCATCGGGTCCGCGCTGTTCGTGCGGCAGCCCCAGGGAATCGCGCTCACCGAGGCCGGGCGGCAGTTCAGCGGCGACGCCCGCGGCGTCGTCGAGGCGGCCGAGGCCGCGCTGACCCGGGCGAAGAGGTTCGGGCGGGAGGAGCCGCACCTGCGTGTGACGGCCCGCGCGTGCGACGTCGAACCCCTGCAGCGTCTGGTGAACTCCTACAACGAGCGCTACCCGGACGAGCTGCCTGCTCGTGCGGCGATCGTCGAGGTGAGCGCCCAGGCCGGCGAGGTGCGCGCGGGAGCCGCCGACGTGACGCTGCTCCGCAGCCCGTTCGACGACCGCGGCCTGGACAGCGACCTCATCAGCACGGTTCCGCGGGTCGCGGTGCTGCCCGGGTCGCATCGGCTGGCCGGGCGGGACGTCGTCCACCGGAGCGAGCTGGCGGGCGAGACGTTCCCGGTCTGGCCAGACCTCCCGCCGGCCGCCATGGCGTTCTGGACCGGGACGGACCTCGAGCACCATGACTGGCGGCCCGGTCCGGTGGTGCACGACGCCGCCCAGTACGCCGGCAGCATCCGGCTCGGCCAGGCAGTGGGCTTCATGCCGAGCACCCACGTGCCCGAGCGGCCGACCGACGGCACGGTGGTCGTGCCGGTCGTCGGTCTCTCGGTCAGCGAGCTCCGGGTCGCCTGGGCGTGCACCGCTACGTCGCCCGACGTGGCGAGGTTCGTGCGGCACACGACCGAGCACGCTACGGAAGCCGACCGTGCGCTCGAAGGGTCTGCAGCGCCCCGAGGGTGACGATGCCGCGCCAGTCCACCGCCTGCCCCGGTGACCAGTGCAGGAAGTCGAAGTCCCAGCCGCCGTCGTCCAGCTGCTCGCTCTCCAGCCGGTCGAGCTCCGCGGAGATCTGGTCCGCGGAGAACAGCGCCCGGCTGGGCGCACCGGGCCTCGCCGACAGGTCCAGCGGCCTGAGCCTCTCGTCGTCCTGCCCGCCCTCGACGGGGATGGTGCCGTCGGCGCGCAGGAGCGGCCGGATCCGCTCGATCGCGGCGGCCGCGCGGTCCGGCTCGGGCACGGCGTCGAGGAAGTGGACGGCGAACTTGACCGGGTAGCCGCCCACCAGGCCTCCTTCCGCCTCGACCTGGGCCCAGCACCACGCCGTCGCGGCGTCGAGCCAGGGATGGTCAGCACCCAGATCCCACAGGTAGCCGGCGATCGCGAACGTGAGCATGCCGCCCTCGTTCGGCTGCATCCACGGTGCGGCCGGGTACGCGGCGGCGGTCGGGAGCACGTGCGGCACCCGGCCGTCCGGCAGCGCGACCGAGGCCAGCCAGTCGGCGGTCTCGGTGGCCAGCTGCATGACCGTCGGGTCGGTGGCGGTCCCCAGCTCGGCGAGCACCGCGAGCGCGGACAACGCGCCCGAGATCTGGCTGTCCGGCCCACGCAGGTCGGGCTCCAGGGCGTGGCCCCACCCGCCGTCGTCGTTCCGGTAAGGACGTAGGGCGTCCAGGACACGGCTGCCCGGCGCGCCGTCGAACAGCACCGCGAGGCGGTGCCGCTCCAGCAGGCGGGCGTCGTCGTAGATGAACCGCCTGGCGGCTCCGATGTCGATCCTCGTCGTTGTGCTCATGGATTCGACGTTAGGCAGCCGTCAGTGCGGCGTCTTCCAGAAAACGGACGGGTGTGAGGCCGGTCAGGCGGCGCACCTCGTCGGACATGTGTGCCTGGCTCGCGTACCCGGCCGCGGCCGCGCGTTCCGCGAGGGACGACGGCGCGCCCGCGGACAGGCCGATCAGCCGCCGCAGCCGGGCCACCCGCCCCAGCGTCTTGGGCCCGTAGCCAACCGCGTCCACGGTGCGGCGGTGCAGGTGCCGCTCGCTCACGCCAAGGTCCTGGGCGACGCCGGAGATCCGCGAGCCCGGCACCCCGAGCCGCCGTGCGGCCGCCGCGACGAGCCCGTCCCGTTCGGCCTTTCGCCGCACCACCGCGCGCGCGAGCAGGTCCAACCGCCCCGCGGGGTCCGCCGCGCTGAGTGCGTCGGCGAGCGCCGGGCCGACGTCGGGCCACACGTCGGCGAGCGGTACCCGCAGGTCACGCACCTCTGAGGCAGGGATGCCGAGGACGGCGCCCGCCGCGCCCGGCCGGAGCCGGATGCCGCTGGTCCGGGCCGACGCCGCCGTGGCGTGCGACCGGGCGACGACCGGACCCGTGTCTGCGCCGACGACCACGAGCTCTCCCTCGAGCCGGACCAGGTCGACACAACCGTCAGGGATGATCCGCTGCTCATGGTCGGGCGGTAGGTCGTGCTCCCACAGGCAGGCCACCACCGGCAGCAGGCCGGTGGGCGGTGCGAGCTCGCGGTAGGTCACGAAATCCACGCTACGTCGACCCTCTGACACCCACATCAGGTCCGGACCACAGGCCCCCCGAGCGATCCCATCGGCGGCTGCCCCGGGGCCGGACCGAGTGTCAGTGGCCGGTGGCAGAGTCGAGCCATGCCCCACACCCCGGCTCGGCCGAGCCGTCGAACGAGCGAGGCCGGCGACCAGCGCCGCGCCTCGTGGCGTCGCCGCGCACTGCGGGTGGCCGCCGTCGCGGTCCCGGCCGCGCTGCTGGCGGCCATGGCCTCGTCGTACGTGGCGGTGGTCACGGGCCGGATGGCCGCCGATCCTGCCCGGGAGACGCTGATCGTGCTCGCGGTGGTGAGCGCGGCGGTCGTCGTGCTGGACGCCGTGACGTGGCTGGTCGTGCAGCGTGCGGTGGCTCGCGCGGAGGCAACGCTCCGGGTCGACCTCGCCACGGCGGCCCTGAACCAGCCGCTGCCCGCGCTCGAGGAGCAGGCGGTGGGCGAGCTCCTGGACCGCGTCAACGGCGATCCCGAGCGGCTCACCCGCGCGATCAGCGGTATCGGCATCACGCTGGGGCAGGCGGCGATCAGCCTGGTGGTCGGGTGGGTGACCGCCGGCCTGGTGTGGTGGCCCGCCTGGATCGCGTTTCCCCTGGTGGCCGCCGTGGTGCTCGTGTTCGCGCGGCGGGCGGCGCGGCCGCTGCGCGACCTCAGCAGGCGCAGCTCGGAGGCAGGCTCGGACCACATGGCGCAGCTCGAGGAGGCCATCGCCGCGCGGGACGACCTGCGCACCGCCCACGGCCAGCGGTACGTGCTGCGCCGGTACGCCGAGCTGGCGGCACGTCAGATCCGGCTCCGGGAGGAGTGGTCGGTCGTGTTCTCCCGGGTGCGGCTGCGTACCGAGCTCCCGCTGGACGCCCTCGTCGGCGCCGTCCTCGTGGGCGGGGTGTGGGCGGTCACGGGCGGCACGCTCGACGTCGCCCGGCTGGTCACGCTGTGGCTGCTCGTCACGGGCTTCGTCGGCCGGGTGGATGTCCTGGGCCGTCTCCTGCCACGCGTCGAGGAGGCGATCGGCACGTTCCACCGCGTGCGCGACCTGCTGGGTGTGCCCGAGGAACCCGTCGGCGGCGACGCGTTCCCCCGCCGCGCCTCCGGGGTGGACGTCGAGCTGCGTGACCTGACGTTCGGGTACGGCGGCGGCTTCCGCCTGGGCCCGTTGTCCCTGACGATCCCGGCGGGCAGCACGTGTGCGCTGGTGGGGCGGACAGGCTCGGGCAAGACCACCCTGACCAAGATGCTGTCCCGAGCGGTCGAGCCGCCCGCCGGGAGCGTCTTCCTGGAGGGTCGGGACATCACCGGACTGGACCTGCACGAGCTGCGCACCCGCGTCGGCGTCGTCGGGCAGCGCACCGAGATCCTGGCCGCGACCCTCGCCGAGAACATCACGCTCTGGGCTCCGGTACCCGCGGAACGCGTGGAGCAGGCGGTGGAAGTTCTCGGCCTGCGGGCCTGGGTCGCGTCGCTGCCGAACGGCCTGGACACCCGCCTCGGGTCCGACGGCGTGACCCTGTCCGCCGGGGAGGAACAGCTCGTGGCCTTCGCGCGCCTCCTGGTGCGGGACGCCGAGGTGGTCGTGCTCGACGAGGCGACGGCCCGGATGGACCCGGCGACGGCGGAGCGCGTCACCCTCGCCGCGCGAACCCTCCTGGCGGGCCGGACGGCACTGGTCGTCGCGCACCGGCTGCCCACCGCGCGGCATGCCGACACGGTCGCGGTGCTCGACGGCGGACGCCTGGTGGAGCACGGCCCCTGGGACCGGCTGGCGGCCGCGGACGGGCACTTCGCCCAGCTCGTCGCCGCGGCGGGGCTCGCGGATCCGCCCGCGGACACCGATACCGACGCCGACGCCAGTACCGGCACAGGCACCGGTCAAGCTCCGCGGACGTCACCCGTGGAGCTCGCCGGCGTCGATCACGCGGCAGGCTCCGCACGGGCCGGACATGGCCAGGATCCCGCGCCGCCGCGCACGTCGATGGTCCGCGCCGTGTGGAGCACGCTGCGCGCCCGTCCGCTCGGCCTGCTGCTCCCGGCCGTCGTCTGGGAGCTCACCGACTACCTCACCACCACCGGCCTGATCGTCGGCTGGCTGTGGGCGTCGCTCGTCGTCGACCTGGAGCAGGGCTCGGCGCCCTGGTTGCTTGCCTGTGCCATCCTGGCCGCGGTCGTGGCCAACACCCTGCTGCCGTTCACCATCCGCCTGACGAGCGCCCGCTGGTGGGCCGACTCGCGGCTGCGGCTGCGCCTCGCCGTCCTGCGCGGGCAGACGGCGCAGCGCCGCACGGTGCGTGACGCCCCCGGTGAGATCGCCGCGCGGGCCCAGGAGGAGTACCGCCTCACCGGCCACACCCAGGCCTGGCGCGAGGTCGTCACCGCACCGTTCACGCTGGCGCTGCTCATAGTGCTGAGCGACAGCCTCCTCGCCGGTGCGATCGGGCTGGTCATGGCGGCGGTGATGTTCGCGGCGCAGGTACTGGGCAGCCGGTCCGTCGCGGCCGCCGCCCGGCGCGCGGGTGATGCCGCCGCCGAGCTGGGCCGCCTGCTCGGATCAGCCCTCGACGCGGTTCGTACGGTCAAGCTCGCTGCAGCTACCGGCGGTGTGCTCGCGCAGGTCGCCCGGGTGGACGGACGCCGTGTGCAGGCCTCGCTGCGTGAGGAGCGCACCAGCTTCCTCGTCGGGCTCGCACCCTCGGTGCTGAGCCGGATCGCGATGGTCCTGGCGTGGTCGCTGCACCTCGGCGGGACATGGTCGCTCGCCACCACCCTCCTGGTCAGCACCTCGATAGGTACCTTCAGCTGGATCGGGTACGGACTGGGTGAGCTCGTCACCAGCGCCGCGTCCGCCCGCCGCTGGGTAGAGGTCACCTCCCGGTACGCCGGCACGGAGCGGCTGGCCGACGTGCCAAGTGACCTCGACCTGTTCGCCGGCACCGCGGACCCGGCTGCGTCGGACGCGACCGCGTCGGACCTGGCGGCGTCAGCTGCCGCGGGGACGCCCTCCGCCGCGCCGGGCACGCTGCGGGAGCTGCGGCTGGACGGCGTCAGCGCGACGCACGACGACGGCACGGTGGGCGTAGCGGGCGTGGACCTCACGGTGCGGCGCGGCGAGCTCGTGCTGGTCGTGGGGCGGGTCGGGTCCGGCAAGTCGTCGTTGCTCGGGGCCCTGTCGGGTCTTGTCGACCTGGGTGGGCGGCTGCGCTGGAACGGCGAGGAGGTCACCGATCCGGAGACGTTCCTGCGCCCGCCACGCGTCGCGCACGTCGCGCAGGTGCCGCACGTCGTGTCGGGAACGCTCGCGGACAACGTACGGCTCGACCACGACCGCCCCGTCACCGGTCCGGTAGACGCTGCCGGGCTCGGCCGTGACATCGCCGAGGCGGGCGGCACGGCCACGCTGGTGGGGCACCGCGGCCTGCGGCTCTCGGGCGGTCAGGTGCAGCGGCTCGGCCTGGCCCGGGCGCTGGCCACCGGCTCCGACCTGCTCCTCGTGGACGATGTCTCCTCCGCGCTCGACGCCGTCACCGAGGCGGAGGTCTGGTCCCGGCTGCGGTCCGCCGGTACGACGGTGCTGGGCACCACGTCGCGCGCGGCGACGCTCGCGACCGCCGACCGGGTGGTCGTGCTCGACGGCGGGCGCGTCGCCGCCGTCGGGCACTGGCGTGACCTCGAACCGCGCTGGTCCCACCTGGCGGGCTGACCCTGGCCGGCTGATCCTGGCCGACTGACCCTGGCCGACTGACCATGGGGAGTGCTCCCCCTGCCAGGGCCGAGACAGCCGCTGCGGGCGCTGATAGCGTCCGAGACCGATCACGGGCAAGCAGCCCACGACTCGTCAAGGAGCACCTCGTGCGCGCATCCCGGACCGTCCCCGCCGCCCTCGCCGCAGCGCTCGCGGCTGCGGCCCTCACCGGCTGCACACCCGAGGGCCCCACCGAGCAGGCGCCGCCCCTCGACGAGGCCCTCACCACCTACACGGACCTGTACGACGACGTCCTGGCCGCGCTCGAGGAGGCGCCGGACGCGCGCGACCTGACGTGGGCCGAATCCTTGGCCAGCTATCCGTCGGTCACCGAGCAGGAGGACGGGCTCTGCTACCTCTTCGTCACGAGCGCCAACGGGACCGGCACCATCGATGATGCCCAGGCGCTGCTCGCCTCGCTCGCCGCGGAGGTCGACCCGGTGCTCGAGGAGCACGGCATGGAGCCGATGTCCGAGCAGCAGCACTCCGAGCACGGCGGCGACATCTGGGTCGAGTCCGTGGCGCCCAACGGCTGGTCGGTCGAGCTCAGCGGCGGCGGCCAGTCGTCGCCCGAGCACCAGGACGCAGTGGTCGAGCTCTCCATCGACGGTCCCGTCGCCACCGACACCTGCACCGACGCAACCCTGGAGCAGGCGCTCGCCGATGGCGGCTGAGCCGTACGGGGCGGAACTACGGATCACTCCGTGACCGTGGAAACGTGTACTTCGGCTTGCTCGAATCTGGGACACTGGTGCGCATGAGCACTCCTGCCTCCTCCGGGCCGACGGACCCGGCCGCGACCACACCCGCCCTCGACTCCTCGGCCGCCTCGGTAGCCGGCGCCGACGTCGTACGCGCGGTGGTCAAGGAGGTGCCGGACAAGGTCAGCACCGACGGTCTCGAGACCAAGTTCGACGAGCGCTGGACCGCCGAGCAGACCTTCGCGTTCGACCGCACCAAGACCCGCGACGAGGTCTACTCGATCGACACCCCGCCGCCGACCGCCTCGGGCTCCCTGCACGTGGGGCACGTGTTCAGCTACACGCACACCGACATCGTGGCGCGGTACAAGCGCATGCGCGGCCTCGAGGTCTTCTACCCCATGGGCTGGGACGACAACGGCCTGCCCACGGAGCGCCGCGTCCAGAACTACTACGGCGTGCGCGTCGACCTGTCGCTGCCCTACGACCCGGACTTCACTCCCCCGTTCGAGGGCACCGGCAAGAGCGTCAAGGCCGCGGACCAGGTCCCGATCAGCCGCCGCAACTTCGTGGAGCTGTGCGAGCGCCTGACGGCCGAGGACGAGAAGCAGTTCGAGGAGCTGTGGCGCCGCCTGGGCATCTCGGTGGACTGGGCCCAGACGTACCAGACCATCGGCGACGTCTCGCGCGCCACGGCGCAGCGCGCGTTCGTGCGTAACCTGCAGCGCGGCGAGGCCTACCAGGCCGAGGCGCCGGGCCTGTGGGACGTCACGTTCCAGACCGCCGTCGCCCAGGCCGAGCTGGAGGCCCGGGACTACCCCGGCCACTTCCACAAGGTCGCCTTCCACCAGGCCGGCGGCGAGCCCGTCTACATCGAGACCACCCGGCCGGAGCTGATCCCCGCCGTCGTCGCGCTCATCGCGCACCCCGACGACGAGCGCTACCAGCACCTGTTCGGTACCACCGTGAAGTCGCCGCTGTTCGCCGTCGAGGTCCCCGTGGTTGCGCACCACCTGGCCGAGCCGGACAAGGGCGCGGGCATCGCGATGTGCTGCACCTTCGGTGACCTCACGGACGTGCAGTGGTGGCGCGAGCTGCAGCTGCCGACGCGCTCGATCATCAACCGCGACGGCCGCATCACGCGTGAGGTGCCGGAGTGGCTCCCGGGCGGCCCGGGCGCCGAGCTGTTCGAGGCCGAGGTCGCGGGCAAGACGACGTTCAGCGCGCGCAAGGCGATCGTCGACGCGCTCGTCGCGTCGGGCGACATGCCGACCGAGCCGGTGGCCACCCAGCGCAAGGCCAACTTCTTCGAGAAGGGCGACAAGCCCCTCGAGATCGTGACCTCGCGCCAGTGGTACATCCGCAACGGCGGCAGGGACAAGGCGCTGCGCGAGGAGCTGCTGGGCCGCGGCAAGGAGCTCGACTTCCACCCCGACTTCATGCGGGTGCGGTACGAGAACTGGGTCAACGGCCTGAACGGCGACTGGCTGGTCAGCCGCCAGCGCTTCTTCGGCGTCGCGATCCCGCTCTGGTACCCGATCGACACGAACGGCGAGGTCGACTACGACCACCCGATCGTCCCGGCCGAGGAGTCCCTGCCGATCGACCCGACATCCCAGGCGCCCGCCGGCTACACGGAGAACCAGCGTGGTCAGGCCGGTGGCTTCGTCGGCGAGGCCGACGTCATGGACACCTGGGCCACCTCGTCCCTGACGCCGCAGATCGTCGGCGGCTGGGAGCGGGACCAGGACCTGTTCGACCGCGTGTACCCGATGGACCTGCGCCCCCAGGGCCAGGACATCATCCGTACCTGGCTCTTCTCCACGGTGGTGCGCTCGCACCTGGAGAACAAGGTGCTGCCCTGGAAGAACGCGACGATCAGCGGCTGGATCCTCGACCCGGACCGCAAGAAGATGTCGAAGTCCAAGGGCAACGTCGTCACGCCGATGGACCTGCTCGTGGAGCACGGCTCCGACGCGGTGCGGTACTGGGCGGCGTCCGCGCGCCTGGGCACGGACGCGGCGTTCGAGGTGGGGCAGATGAAGATCGGCCGCCGTCTGGCGATCAAGGTCCTCAACGCCTCGAAGTTCGCGCTGTCGTTCGGCGGCGGCGCGGGTAGCGAGATCGCGCTCGACCCGGCGGCGGTGACCGTCGCTCTCGACCGGTCCATGCTCGCGGGGCTGGCGGGCGTGGTCGAGCAGGCCACCACTGCGCTGGAGTCCTACGACCACACCCGTGCGCTCGAGCTCACCGAGACGTTCTTCTGGGCGTTCTGCGACGACTACCTCGAGCTCGTCAAGGACCGTGCCTACGGCGCCGGCGACGACGCGGACAATCTCTCCGCCGAGACCACGTCGGCCCGCACCACGCTGGCGATCGCGCTCGACACCATGCTGCGGCTCCTGGCGCCGTACCTCCCGTTCGCCACCGAGGAGGTCTGGTCCTGGTGGCGCGAGGGCTCGGTGCACCGCGCGGAGTGGCCCGTCGCGACACCGCTGCGTGCGGCGTCCGACGGCGCCGACCCGACGGACCTCGCGGCGGCCGGACACGCCCTGGCGGCGCTGCGCAAGGTGAAGTCCGAGGCCAAGGCCTCTATGCGCACCCCGATCGTCGCCGCGTCGCTGGCCGTGCCCGCGGCGTCGCTGACCGCCGTCGAGACCGCGGTCGAGGACATCAAGGCCGCCGGCCGCGTCACGGGTGCGCTCGACCTGGTGGCCGCTGCCGAGGGGCAGGGTGACCAGGCGGTCCAGGGCGGCATGGTCGTGACGTCGAGCGAGCTGGGCGAGGCCCCGCCCCGCAACAAGGGCTGACCCCACCCCGCCGAGGTAGACCCTTGGCGAGGCAGACATGTGGCGAGGTAGTCGCCTGGCGAGGTAGTCACCGCAGAACGCGGGGGTGACTACCTCGCCAGATGACTACCTCGCCGTCTGTCTACCTCGGCGGGTCAGTTGAGCATCAGGACCACTGCGTCGCCGGCCTCGGCGGCGGCACCGTAGAACGCGGTCAGCTCGTCGTAGGCCTGCGCCAGACGCTCGGCGTCCGTCTCGGCTGCGTGCTCGCCCGGGTCCGGGCAGACGTCCTCGTCGCACACCTGAGCGGCGTCGGCGAGCGGCGCCAGGGTGTCGAACGACGTACCGACCAGGAACGCGGCGGCCTTCTCCACGTCATCAGGGCCGAGGTAGCGCACCGGCGTGATCCCGTCGGCGGAACCCAGTTCGGCTCCACCCTGTACCGGATCGACGGGCATCCCGCCGTGCACCCGCAGCACGTTGTGCAGCGGACCCCAGACGGTCCCGATGCTGAAATACCTCGCTTCCTGTGCCGGAAGGTCCATCTGCACCCATTCGCCCGCGAGCTCGTCGATGTGCTCGAGCGCCCAGGTCGGATCGGTGCGTGCCTTGTCGAAGTCTTCGGCGGCTAGCCGCGCGTACTCACAATGAATCATCCCCATGGCCCGTGACCGTACCGATAATGCGTTTCCGTGTGTATGGGCAAAACGGACACGTTTCTGTGCAACATTTTCCCATAGACGGTAAAACGGAAAATCTATACGAATCCGTGCCCGTTCTGGGGGCATTAGTCCCCCAGAACGGGCGGGTGAATTCACACCGAGTTAACGCGGGACGTCAGTGCAACCTCCGATCATCCCCCGACATGCTCGCGAGCGCCTCCGTTGGCGTACCTTCGTCACGCCAGCGCAGCGTCGCCGCGACTCCGTCCATGAGCTCGACGGAGCCCTCGGGGGCGAACGTGAGGCCGGCGTCCTGCCCCACGGCGGCGCGTACGAGCGCCACCGAGACCGGCAGCTCCTCGAGCTGCTCCGTCACGCCGATCGCCTCGAGCTGGGACCGGGAGGCCGCGATGTGCATCGGGTCCGGGCCGATCCAGAGCCTGCGACCGTTCATCGGCGCGTTGCCCGTGCCGTACTCCTCCGCGAGGACGAGCTCCTTGACCTGACCTCGGGCGAGCACCGAGACGACGTCGTCCACCGACATCACCGCGTTCGACTCACGGCCGAGCTCCTGCCGCAGCTCCGCCAGGACACGCTCCCGGCGCCGCTCCCGGTACGAGTCGAGCGCGTCGCTCACCCGCTCGGCGAACGCGCCCTCGTGCACCCCGGCACCGCGACCGCCGCCCGAGACCTCGACCACCTTCTCGGCCGTCGGCGGGGTCAGCGCGGCGCGCACCTGCGACACCACGCGCTTGTCCCCCGTCATCAGCACCAGCTCAGGCCTGGTGTCGGCGACGTGCCGCTCCGTCTCGGCCGCGATCGCCTCCGCGTTGCGCTCCCAGGAGTCCTCGGCGCGCGACTCGATGCGGGACCGCTTGACCCTGGTGGACCCGGTCTTCTCGATCTCGTCGTGCGGGGCCTGGAACGTGCTGTGCACCTTGCCGCCCGGCCCCACGCGGAAGAAGTCCACGCCCTGCCGGTCGACGATCACCTTGAGCAGCTCCACCGACTCGTCGGCGGCCAGCGCGGCCTGGAGCAGCGCCGGCACGGCGGCCCACGAGCACGTCGTGGCAGCCGGCGGGTTGTTCACCACGCGGTCCACCAGCACGCCGGTGTCGTCGGCGATGACCACCCGGCCGTGCGGTCCCGGGACCCTCGTGGGTCGCAGCACCACCTCTCCCATGGCATCCAGCACGGTGTCCGGGGTCCCCTGCTGTGCCAGGTCCTTGCGCGCCGAGTTCCACCGGCCCTCGACGTCACGTTCGGCGGCCTGCTCGGACGGCGTAGCGTCCAGGTGCAGGGTCGCAAAGGGGCCCTGGTGGCCGAGGAGGGGCTTGAGCCAGTCGATCTTCATACAAACCTCCGCGTCTCCCGCCGAGGTCGGAGAAGTGCCGTACCGCACGACGTCGCCTCGGCGTTCCCTCCAGGAAACGACGGATCGCGAGGACACGCCACCCCCAGGCCGGAATTGCCTGTGACCGGAGCACCAAATCTTCACCACCAGATGTTGACCTCAGGCCAGCAACCGGCAAAGGCGCCTCAAAGGGCTAACCCCTTCAAGCGTATGTGTCGACCTCAGGCAGGTTGTCGCCCTTGTGCCGCGCGGCGATGAGCTCGTGGTGGCGAATGACCTCGCTCACGATGAACTGGCGGAACTGCACCGCGAACTCGGGGTCGAGACCCGACTCCTCCGCGATCGCCGTGAGCCGCGCGATCTGCTGCTGGTCCCGCGACGGGTCCGCCGGCGGCAGACCGCCTACCGCCTTCAGCTCACCGACCCTCCGCGTCATCTTGAACCGCTCGGCGAGCAGGTGCACGAGCGCCGCGTCGATGTTGTCGATGCTCCCGCGGAGCCGGATGATCTCGGACGGCACCGGAGCGCTGGTCGGTTCGTTGTCAGACACAGGAAAAGGCTAACCGGCCGAGAGCTTTGCCGGCGAAGGCTGTTCCGAGCCGCTACGCGGATCGGCTACAGTCTGCGAGCAGGCACGCAACTTGGTGAAGGCCCAGAACTCTGGCTTCACCTCTTCAAGACTTCAACGGAGAGCAGCAGATGACACTCGCCACGTCGCCGGCCTTGGTGGAGGTGCCAGAGGGCACCAGCATCAACACCATCCTCGCGGACCGCGTGGCCCGCTCCGGAGACAAGGCGCTCATCGAGCGTCGCGAGACCCCCGGCGGCCCGTGGGTCGCGGTGCCTGCCCGCCAGTTCGAGGACGAGGTCCTCGCCGTCGCCCGCGGCCTCGTGGCCCGTGGCATCTCCGCCGGCGACCGGGTAGCGATCATGTCGCGCACCCGCTACGAGTGGACCCTTCTCGACTTCGCGATCTGGGCCGCGGGCGCCGTGGCCGTGCCGGTCTACGAGACGTCGTCCGCCGAGCAGGTCCAGTGGATCCTGTCCGACGCCGACGTGCGGCTCGTGGTCGTCGAGTCCGGCGCGCACGCCGAGATCGTCCGCAGCGTGCGCCCCACCCTGCCGACGCTCGAGGACATCCTCGTCATCGACGACGAGGCGATCCTCGACCTGCGCAAGGCCGGCATCAACCTCTCCGCGGGCATCGTCGCCGATCGGCGCGACGCCATCCGGCGGGACGACCTGGCGACCATCATCTACACGTCCGGTTCCACCGGGCGGCCCAAGGGTGTAGAGCTCACGCACGGCAACTTCGCGCACCTCGCGATCAACGCCGCCATCGGGATCCCGGAGCTGCTGCAGGCAGAGAACGCACGCACGCTGCTGTTCCTGCCGCTCGCGCATGTGTTCGCGCGTTTTGTCGAGGTCGCGACGGTCGCGGGCGACGCTGTGCTCGGCCACGCCCCGGACATCAAGAGCCTCGTGGCCGACCTGGGCTCCTTCCGCCCGACCTACCTGCTCGCCGTGCCGCGTGTCTTCGAGAAGGTCTACAACAGCGCGGAGCAGAAGGCGTCGTCGGGCCTCAAGGCCAAGATCTTCGCGTGGTCCGTCCGGGTCGCGGAGGACTACTCGCGCGCCCTGGACACGGCGGACGGACCCGACCGCGCGCTCAAGAGGAAGCACGCGATCGCCGACAAGCTCGTCTACAGCAAGCTCAAGGCGACCATGGGCGGCCAGCTGAGGTGGGCGGTCTCCGGCGGCGCGCCGCTCGGGGAGCGGCTCGGCCACTTCTTCCGTGGTGCCTGCGTCACCATCCTCGAGGGCTACGGCCTCACCGAGACCACCGCGCCGACGTCGGTCAACCTGCCCGGGCGGATAGTGATCGGGTCGGTGGGCCCCGCGTTCTTCGGCACGGAGATCAGCATCGCCGACGACGGCGAGGTGCTCCTGCACGGGCCGCACATCTTCCGCGGGTACCGCAACGAGCCGCAGCTGACCGCCGAGGCGTTCGTCGGCGGCTGGTTCCGCACCGGCGACCTCGGCCTCCTCGACGAGCACGGCCACCTGCACATCACTGGCCGCAAGAAGGAGATCATCGTGACGGCCGGCGGCAAGAACGTCGCCCCGGCAGTGCTCGAGGACCGCATGCGCGCCCACCCGCTAGTGAGCCAGGTGGTCGTCGTCGGTGACCAGCGCCCGTTCATCGGCGCCCTCGTGACGCTCGACGCCGAGATGCTGCCCGGCTGGTGTTCCGCGAACGGGCTGCGCAGGCTCTCGGTCGCGGAGGCTCGCGTGCACCCGAAGGTGCTGGCCGAGCTCGACAAGGCGGTCGAGCACACGAACGAGGCCGTCTCGAAGGCCGAGTCGATCCGCAAGTACATGGTGCTCGACCTCGACTTCACGGAGGCGAACGGCTACCTCACGCCGTCCATCAAGGTGAAGCGCGCGAAGGTGCTCGCCGACTTCGCGGGCGCCGTGGACGCGCTGTACGGGGCGCCGGTGGCGACGGCGACCCGCTGAGGCGCGCTCGCCCGGGTAATGTCGAAGTAGAGCGCCTGTCCAGTCCTCCTGTGGTGACCACAGGAGGACTGGACAGGCGCTCTACTTCGACATGCTCTACTTCGGCAGACCCGGGCGAGCAGGGAGTGCGCGGTTACGCGCTCTTCTCGCGCGGCTGACGGCCCCGTACGGGGCTCTTGCGCGGCACCACTGTCGGATTCACGTTGTCGAGCACCACGGCGCGCGTGATGAGCACGCGCTCGACGTCGTCACGGCTCGGCACGTCGAACATGACCTGCTGGAGCACCTCTTCCATGATGGCGCGCAGGCCGCGCGCCCCGGTGCCCCGCAGCAGCGCCTGCTCGGCGATGGCGCCAACGGCCGGCTCGTCGAACTCGAGCTCCACGCCGTCGATCTGGAACATGCGCTGGTACTGCTTCACGAGCGCGTTCTTGGGCTCCGTGAGGATCCGGACCAGCGCGTCGCGGTCGAGCGGCGAGACGGAGGCGATCACGGGCAGCCGGCCGATGAACTCGGGGATCAGCCCGTACTTCTGCAGGTCCTCTGGTCGCACCTCGGCGAACAGGTCCGCGTCGGGGACTATCGACTCCATGGGGGCGCTGAACCCGATGCCGCGCTTGCGCGACCGGGCGGCCACGATGTCGTCCAGCCCTGCGAAGGCGCCGGCCACGATGAACAGCACGTTCGTCGTGTCGATCTGGATGAACTCCTGGTGCGGGTGCTTGCGCCCGCCCTGCGGCGGCACCGATGCGGTGGTGCCCTCGATGATCTTCAGGAGTGCCTGCTGCACGCCCTCACCGGACACGTCGCGCGTGATCGACGGGTTCTCGGCCTTGCGGGCCACCTTGTCGACCTCGTCGATGTAGATGATGCCCGTCTCGGCCTTCTTGACGTCGTAGTCCGCGGCCTGGATGAGCTTGAGCAGGATGTTCTCGACGTCCTCGCCCACGTAGCCGGCCTCGGTGAGAGCGGTCGCGTCGGCGATGGCGAAGGGCACGTTGAGCATCTTGGCGAGCGTCTGCGCCAGATAGGTCTTGCCCGTGCCCGTGGGACCGATGAGCAGGATGTTGGACTTGGCGATCTCTACGGGGTCCTGGTCGTCAGGTCCGATCGACCGTCCGGCCTCGCCCGCCTGGATGCGCTTGTAGTGGTTGTAGACGGCGACGGCCAGGGCGCGCTTGGCGGGGTCCTGGCCAATGATGTACTGCTCGAGGAAGTCGAAGATCTCGCGCGGCTTGGGCAGCTCCGTCAGCCCGAGCTCGGCTGCCTCACCGAGCTCTTCCTCGATGATCTCGTTGCACAGCTCGATGCACTCGTCGCAGATGTACACGCCCGGCCCGGCGATCAGCTTCTTCACCTGCTTCTGCGACTTGCCGCAGAAGTTGCACTTCAGCAGTTCCGCGCCGTCACCGATTCGCACCACTACCTGTCTCCTCGCCTTGTGCACCCTCACGGAGTCCCGCACAGGCCGGTTGACCCAGCAGATCCGCAACGTCGAGCGGTCTTAGATCCATTCCACACCACCGGTGGCTCGTTGTCAGCCCGGCGGCCCGGCGGGTCGCACGACCGATATTCACCACATCATGACAATTTTGTCATGATCTGTGCAGCGTGTCCCACCATGCCCGACGCCGGGGCTCATCGTCCACCGCTATTGGTGGAACGCCCCGGCGTCGGGAAGCGGTCTCGACGGAACTGACCGGAGAGATCAGTTCGTCACGACCACGACAGGCTTGCGCGACTGGAGCACCTCGTCGACCAGACCGTACTCCTTCGCCTGGGCGGCGGTGAGGATCTTGTCGCGCTCGATGTCGTTGCGCACCTCTTCCTGCGTCTTGCCGCTGTGCGTCGCGATCGTCAGCTCGAGCCACTCGCGCATACGGATGAGCTCGTTCGCGTGGATCTCGATGTCCGAGGCCTGCGCGTAGCCGCCACCCTCCATCGCGGGCTGGTGGATCAGCACGCGCGAGTTCGGGAGCGCGAGGCGCTTGCCCGGCTGACCGGCGGCCAGCAGGACCGCGGCGGCGGACGCCGCCTGCCCCAGGCAGGTCGTCTGGATCTGCGGCTTGATGAACTGCATGGTGTCGTACAGCGCCGTCATGGCCGTGAACGAGCCACCGGGCGAGTTGATGTAGATCGAGATGTCACGGTCCGGGTCCTGGGTCTCCAGGACCAGCAGCTGGGCCATGACGTCGTCGGCGGACGCGTCGTCGACCTGGACACCCAGGAAGATGATGCGGTCCTCGAACAGCTTGGTGTACGGGTCCTGGCGCTTGAAGCCGTACGCGGTGCGCTCCTCGAACTGCGGAAGCACGTAGCGGGCGGACGGCATGGCGCCGGCGGTGGCAAAGGGCAGCCCCGCGACCGGGTGGGCGCGTGTACCGGCAAGGCGCTCTGCGGCTGCGATGAACTGGGCTTCAGGACTCACGATGGATCTCCTCGTCGATCAGGTCTTGATGAGTTTCCGGGCGGTCAGCTGGCCATGCCGCCGCCGCCGGCAAGCGCAGCGCTCTCGACGACGTGGTCGACGAAGCCGTACTCCAGCGCCTCGGCGGCCGTGAACCAGTTGTCGCGGTCGTTGTCCTTGATGATCTTCTCGATCGGCTGCCCGGTCTGCTCGGACGTCAGCTCGGCGAGCACCTTCTTCATGTGCATGATGAGCTGCGCGCCGATCCGGACGTCGGTCGCCGTGCCGCCGATGCCGCCAGACGGCTGGTGCATGAGCACGCGGGCGTGCGGCGTGATGTAGCGCTTGCCCTTCGTGCCGGAGGACAGCAGGAACTGCCCCATGGACGCGGCCATCCCCATCGCGACGGTCGCCACGTCCGGCTTGATGAACTGCATGGTGTCGTAGATCGCCATGCCGGCTGTGATCGAGCCGCCCGGCGAGTTGATGTAAAGCCAGATGTCCTTGTCGGGGTCCTCGGCCGCGAGAAGCATCATCTGCGCGCTGATCGCGTTCGCGTTCTCGTCGCGCACCTCCGACCCCAGCCAGATGATGCGCTCCTTGAGCAGCCGGTTGTAGATGGAGTCGTTGAGCCCGAAACCAGCACCCTCCGCCCGCGCTACCGGCCCAGCATCCATCCGCAGCAGATCGTTCACGTCCATCTCCTCGGTTCTGACTCTCGTCTTTGGACCACGTCCTACGACGTCGTGTCGCTCGACCCTAACGTGCCCTCGCCCGCCGGAACTCCTGATTCGGAGCCCGTTTCGCCTACAGCGCATCGGTGCTGCCCACGGCGAAGTCCGGGGGAACGCGGACGGCGGCCCGCACCCTCACGCCGAGGGTGCGGACCGCCGTCCGGCGTCATGCATCAGCCCTCTCGGGCCGGGTGTACGTCAGGCCTTCGCGGGCTCCGACGACTCGGGCTCCGCGCCCTCGGCAGGCGCCTCGGGCGCCTCGCCGTCAGCGGCCTCCTGAGCCTGTGCCACGGCCGCGTCGAGCGCGGCCTGGGCCTCGTCGACGTCTTCCGAGCCGATGAACTCGCTCAGGTCGACGACGTTGCCGTCGGAGTCCTTGACCTCGATCTGGCGCAGGGCGACCGCGAGGGCCTTCGAGCGCGCGACCTCGCCGACCATGGCGGGGATCTGCCCGCCCTGCTCGAGGGACTGGATGAACTCGCTCGGCTCCATGCCGTACTGCTGCGAGGCGCTCACCAGGTACTCGACGAGCTCGCCCTGGCTCACCTGCACCTTGAGCTTCTCGGCGAGGGTGTCCAGGAGGATCTGGTTCTTGATCGCCTTGGTCGCGTCAGCGGTGACCTCGGCGCGGTGCTCGTCGTCCTCCAGGCGGCTCTCGGACTCGAGGTGGCGGTGCACCTCGGCCTGGACCACACCGGTGGGCACGGGGACCTCGACGGTCTCCAGCAGCTTCTCCATGAGGGCGTCCCGGGCGCTGACCGCCTGGTTGGACGTCTTGATGCCGGCGACCTGGGTCTTCAGGTCGTCCTTGAGCTCCTCGAGCGTGTCGAACTCCGAGGCGAGCTGGGCGAAGTCGTCGTCCACCTCGGGGAGGTCGCGCTGCTTGACCGAGGTCGCGGTGACGGTGACGTCCGCGTCCTTGCCCTCGTGGTCGCCGCCGGCCAGCGGCGCCTTGAAGGTGGTGGTCTCGCCGGCGGACAGGCCGGTCAGGGCCTCGTCCAGGCCCTCGAGCATGTTGCCGGAGCCGATCTGGTACGAGACGCCCGACACGGAGTCGACCTCCTCGTCACCGATGACGGCCTTCAGGTCGATGACGATGTAGTCGCCCTCGACGGCCGGGCGGTCGACGCCGACCAGGGTGCCGAAGCGCTCCCGCAGGGCGTCCATGCGCTCCGCGACGTCTTCGTCGGTGACCTCGGTGGAGTCGACGGTCAGCTCGACGTCGGACAGCTCGGGCAGCTCGATCTCCGGGCGCACCTCGACCTCTGCCGTGAACTTCAGCTGGCCCTCGCCGGCCTTGGCCGGCACGTCGGTCACGTCGATCTCGGGCTGGGCGAGCGGACGCAGCTCGGTCTCGCCGAGCGCGTCACGGTAGAAGCCGGAGAGCCCGTCGTTCACGGCGTGCTCGATCACCGCGCCCCAGCCGACCCGCTGCTCGATGATGCGCGGGGGCACCTTGCCCTTGCGGAAGCCGGGGACGTTCACCTGCTCCGCGATGTGCTCGTAGGCGTGATCGATGCTCGGCTTGAGCTCGTCGTAGTCCACCTCGACGGTCAGCTTGACCTTGGTGGGCTCCAGGGTCTCGACGGCGCTCTTCACTTCGATGGTCTCCAGAATGTCGGGGGTGCGCGCACGCCGGCGTACTGCTTCCCGGGGTGGCGCGGGGATGCTCAGCTCAGTTGCCGCTGCTCGCTGTCAGCCGCGCTGACGACGACGTGCAAGAGACGCACGGGCAACCCGTCAATGGTACGCCCCACGGCCACAGGCGCCGAATGCAAACCGGTGGCGTGCCGCACACCGTCCGGCATCCACCGGCCCTCAGCGGCCCATACCCGCCGTCAGACCCGCCACTATCTGCCGTGTGGCAACGAGGAACAGGACCACCAGGGGCAGCGTGGCGATGACGAGGCCCGCGAAGAGGGTGGACCACGACGTCTGGTACTCCCCGAAGAACGTGGTCAGGCCGACGGGCAGCGTGTACCGGGTGCGGTCGCGCACGAGGATGAGCGGGTAGAAGAAGTCGTTCCAGATGGGCACGAAGCGGAAGACCACGACTGTCGCGACCGCCGGACGCACGAGCGGCAGCAGCACCGACCAGAACGTGCGCAGCGGTCCGGCGCCGTCGATCCGGGCGGCGTCCTCCAGCTCGTCCGGGAGCTGGCGCAGGAACGTGGCCAGGACGAACACCGAGAACGGGATGGACACCGCCGCGTAGACCAGGATCAGGCCGGTCCGGGTCGAGGCGAGGCCGATCGTGTCCAGCAGGTAGAAGATCGGCACGATCATGAGGAACACGGGCATCATCAGGCCAGACACGAACACCTGCTCGATGACGCCCATGAGGCGCGAGCGCGACCGGGCCAGCGCGTAGGCGGCCAGCAGCGAGACGACAGTGGACAGGGCCACCGAAGCCGTGGTGACGAGCACCGAGTTGAGGAAGTACGTGGAGAACGACGCCTCGACCCAGGCCTGGCGGTACGCGTCCAGCGAAGGGCTGACCGGCAGGCCGAGCGGCTCGGCGACGAGCTCCTGGTCGGTGCGGAACGAGTTCCACACCATGATCAGCAGCGGCACCAGCGCTACCGCTGCGTAGCCCCAGAGGACCACGTGCACAGCGGCGCGCTTCACGTCAGGCCCCGCTCGACGCGGCGGAACCACCGCGTGAACAGCACCGACACCCCGACGATCACGACGAACAGCAGTATCGCCACCGCTGACGAGACGCCTATCGCGTTGGAGGCCCCCGAGCCGAACGCCGTGCGGTAGAAGAGGAGCGACATGACGTCGGTCGCCCCCGCCGGGCTGCCGTTCGACCCCCCGAGGGCGTACGGGATCGGGAAGGCCTCCATCGAGAAGATGAACGTCAGCACGCTCACCGTGCCGATCACCGGCACCAGCATGGGCAGCGTGACGTACCAGAACCGCTGGCGGGAGGACGCGCCGTCGAGCATCGCGGCCTCCTCCATCGTGGGGTCGAGCGACCCGAGCGCGGCGCCGTAGACCAGGAGCGGGAACCCTACCCACTGCCACGCCGTCACCAGGACCACCACCCACAGGGCGGTGTCGGGGTCGCCCAGCCAGGGCTGCGCCACCGACTCCAGGCCGACGGCGCGCAGGGCGGCGTTGACCGGACCGAACAGCGGCGAGAGCAGCAGCGACCACAGGTAGCCGACGACGAGCGGCGAGACGAGGTACGGCATCGTGTACAGCACCTGGAACAGCCGGCGCATCCGCTCCCGCCTGTGCAGCACGTACGCCAGCAGGAGACCCACGGAGTTCTGCACGACCATCGCCCCGGCGAACAGGAGCCCGTTGTGCGCGAAGGCGCGCGGGAGCTGGCTGCGGTACGGCTCGGTGGTCAGCAGCGTGACGAAGTTGTCCAGCCCCACGAACGTGTCCTGCGCGGTGCCGCGCCAGGAGAACAGCGAGTAGGTGAGCGCCGTCGCCATCGGGTAGAGCACGAAGACGGCGAACAGCGCCGCCGCAGGCAGCAGGAAGAGCAGTGCGACGGAGGTGGGGAGCGCCGCTGTGCGACGGCCGCTCACTCGCCCGGCGTCCACCAGGCCGAGAGGCCGTCCTGGATGATCCCCGCGGCCTGCTCGGCGTCGGCGTCGCCGAGGAACAGCTTCTGGCCCGCCTCCCCCATCAGGTCGGTGCCGACGGGGTCGCCGTAGCGGTAGTCCACGAGCAGCAGGTACGGCGCGGGGTTCTCCTGGTAGAGGTCCCACATCTCCTGCTGGATCGGGTCGGAGAACTCGACGCCGGGGATCGGCGAGAACTGCTTGAGCTCGTCGGCGACCAGCTGCCCGAACTCCGGCGTGGCCAGCCAGTTCAGCAGCGTCTCGGCCTCCTCCGGGTGCTCGGTGGCGGCCGACAGACCCCAGTTCCCGTCCGCGTACCCGGGGCTGACCGGGTGGTCCAGCGCCGCGCCGGGCGGCGGGGGCACCTGGAACACGCCGAGCCCGAGGTCCGGGTTGGCCTCCTGGAAAAACGCCAGCTCGTACGAGCCGCCGGCGAACATCGCCGCCTGCTCCGAGGTGAACAGCACCTGCGCGTCGGTGTACGCCACGCCGGTCACGTCCTCGGGCATGTACTTCTGCAGGTCCTTGAGCGTCTGGATCGAGTCGACGTACGCCGGGTCGGTGAAGTCGGTGTCGCCGTCGCGCAGCGCCTGCTGGAAGTCCGCGCCGCCGTACTGGGCGGACGTCAAGGCGTCGTGCACGGTGGGCACGAACCATCCGTCGCGCGCGCCGACCGCGAGCGGAGTCACGTCCGTGCCGAGGAGCTTGTCGTTGAGCGCCACGAAGTCGTCCCAGGTCTCGGGCTCCTCCAGGCCGTTCTCCTCGAAGATCGCGGTGTTGTAGTAGACCTGGATCGTCTGGGAGGCCAGGGGCACGCCGTAGACCGCGCCGTCCTCGCGACCGCGAGCGCCGTCGAGGATCGCGTCGTCGAACTCGCCGAGCGCCGGGACGAGGTCCTCGAGCGGCTCGAGGTTGCCGCCCTCGACGAGCGGCTGGAGCAGTCCGTAGGACCGCACCTGCGCGATGTCGGGCCCGTCGGAGCCGGTCAGGCCGGTGCGCAGGATCTGGTCGTACTCGGTGTTGAGGTGGGCCTGGAAGTTCACCGTGATGCACGGGTTGGCCTCTTCGAAGACGTCGAAGATCTTCTCGTACGTCTTGACGTCCTCGGTGCGCCAGGACCACACGTCGAGGGCTACCGTGTCGCCGTCACACCCCTGTCCCGCCGCCCCGCCGGGTTCCGGGCTGCCCGTTGACGGTGCGCAGGCGGTGAGCGTGAGGGCCACGAGGGTTGCGGTGGCTCCTGCGGCGAGGGACGTTCGGCGGTTCATGCGCCGGACGCTTCCGGTCCGGCGTCGGGCTGTCAAGCAATTTACCTGTAACGCAATGTCGTGTCGCCGGTCTCAGCGGCCGGCGGCGACGTTCCGGGCGATCCGGTGGGCGTCGGCGGCCATCTCCCGGAACATGCCGGAGATCGGGTTGGTGAAGCCCGTGAAGTAGAGGCCCCGCGCGGCCGGGCGGCCGTTCGTCGCGATCGGCTTTCCGTGCTCGTCGAGCACACCGAGGTGGCCCATGACGGGCTCCAGCGCGCGGCGGTAGCCGGTGGCGGCGAGGACGACGTCGGGGGTGAGGCGGGCGCCGTCGGTCAGGACGACGTCGCCGCCGTCGAACCGCTCGATCGCGCTGACCACCCGGATCGTGCCGGCCTGGACGGCGGCGACGAGGCCGATGTCCTGCACCGGGATGGCGCCCTGGGCCACGCGTGTGGCCAGGCCGACCTCAGGGATCGGCAGCCCGAGGTGCGCGAGGTCCGGGAAGCTGGCCTTGCGGACGGGGACGCTGAGGGCGTCGACGAAGGCGGTCGGCAGGTGACGCACCAGCAGGCCCGTGTACTGCGCGGCCCACGGCCCCTGGTTGCGCGGCACGATGTGCGGCGGTGTGCGGACCGCGAGGTGGACGCTCGCGGCGCCGTTCTCCGCGAGGTCCTGCGCGATCTCGGCACCCGTGTTGCCCACACCGACGACCAGTACGTCCTTGCCCGCGTAGGGGGCCGGGTTGCGGTACCGGCTCGCGTGCACGACCTGCCCCGGGAACGTGTCCTGGCCGGGCCAGTCCGGGAGGTGCGGCGTGTGGTTGTACCCCGTGGCGACGACGACGGCGTCCGCCGTACGCCGCTCGTCGGTGACGCCCTCGCCGGTGGTGGTGATGGTCCATACGCCGTCGGCGCGGTCGAGGCGCGTGACCTCGACGCCGTGCTCGATCCGCAGGTCGTGGTGGGCGGCATACGCCTCGAGGTAGCGGACGACGTCGTCCCGGGCCACCCAGCGGCCGAACTCGCGCGGGATCGGGAGACCTGGCAGCTGCGAGAGCCCCCGTGTCGTGTGCAGGTGCAGGCGGTCGTAGTGGTGCCGCCAGGCGTTGCCCACGTGCCCCGACTTCTCCAGGACCGTGACGTCCGCGCCCTTCGCCCGCAGGGCAGCGGCCGCTGCCAGTCCAGCAGGCCCGGCGCCGATCACGTACACGGTATGAGACATGGATGGAGCGTAGCGACGGTTGCTCAGTCCAGCGGCGGCCCGAACAGCAGCTCGTGCTCGAGGAGAACCAGCTCGCTTCCGGTCGTCTCGACGATCGCGGCGAGCAGGTCCGTGGTCGCCGTCGTCTCGTGGACCTCGCCCGTATCCCAGATCGCGGCCTGTCCCGGCTGGATCTCCCAGCGCTCGTCGGCGTCTCCTGCCACACCCTTCGAGGTGACCACCCCCTCGCCCGCGAGGACGGCGAAGACCTGAAGCGCCGTCGCCGGATGCTCGCCGAGCGTGCCGTTCGCGACGATACGGACGATATGCATCATGGTGCGCTCGGCGTCGAGCACCTGCGGCAGAAAGTCCATGTCGACGCCGTGGCTGTCGAACCGCGAGATCTCCCGCGACGGGAGCTGGATGATGCGCATCCGAGGATCCTCTCGCAGACTGGGGCTACTTTGCGCAGGCTCGAGGCATCCCGGCGCGTAGTGCTGTTTCGGTAGGTGCCGGGTGGGCTGAACCTTGTTCGCCTCAGGCCCGGCACCCGCACCGAGTCCACCTTGCCGCCGCGCCGTCCGGCAGCGGAGCCGGTCTAGAAGCTGTCCGCCGTCCGGATCCGGTCCCGGATCCAGCGCCCCGACTCCTTGAGGTTCCCCGTCCCGAAGGAGCCGCTCGCGCAGCTTCCCTGGGTGAGGACCGCACCGGAGCGATGGTCGTCGGAGAAGTTCCAGTTCACCCAGCTGATCTTCTTCGACGCCGCCAGGTCGAGGTACCGCTGCGACATGGCGAAGTTGTTGGCGCCCTCACCCGCGTAGTCCTGGGTGCCGAACTCCGTGATGAACATGGGGATCCGGTCCGCGGCCCGGGAGAGCGCGTTCAGATAGTCCTGCCCGTGCGACGCGGCGTAGAAGTGGAACGTGTACATCACGTTCGAGGCGTTGACCGGGTTGTTCACCACCTCGGACTCGTTCGAGCCGTCGGAGACGCCCAGCGACGACCACGCGCGCGTGCCCAGCAGGATGACGGCGTCCGGGTCCTTCGCGCGGACCACCGGGACGATCTGCTCGTGGTAGCCCTTGATGGTCTGCCAGGACACGCCGTTGGGCTCGTTCGCGACCTCGTAGATGATGTTGTTCTTGCCGTTGTTCCGCTCGGCGATCGCCGTGAAGAACGTCTTGGCCCGCTGCAGGTTGAAGTTGGGGTCGCCCGGGTCGAGCATGTGCCAGTCGACGATCGCGTACATGCCACGCGCGGTGAGCATGTCGATGTAGCGGTTCACCAGCGCGGTGAAGCGCGCGGGGTCGGTCTCGTAGCCGTCCTCCTGCACGTAGGTGGAGATCCGCACGACGTCGGCGTTCCAGTCGTACGCGAGGGTGTCGAGCGAACGGTCCGTGATGCACTGGGAGTACCACTGGGTGCCGTGCGTGCTCATCCCGCGCAGCTGGATCCGCTTGCCCTGCTGGTTGCACAGGCCCACGCCGCACACGCGCAGCTGGCCGTTGGCCGCTACCGGTGTGGCGGCTTCCGGCGCGAGGGAACCGGCTGCCTCGTGCGTAGCGGCGGCACTGACGGCTGTGGCCGGCAGAAGAGGGACGAGGGCCGTTCCTAGCGCCAGCATCGCGGCAGTGGCAACTGCGACGACGATCGGGGCGCGGCGGGAGACCATGATGGGACCACCTCAGTTCGTCTGTTGATCCGGAGCAGGTCGCGGCTACGCTGCCGGCCTGCTGGTCGCCAAGACGCTAGCAAGACGCGTCGCCGGGTGATATCGGGGATTTCCACACCGTGAGCGAGCGCACTACGGGACGACGGAGAGACCCCGCTGCCGATGACATAGTGTCGGCCCGTCCCCTCCGGACCATCCTGATCCGGTTCCCGCACCCGAGGTGGGCCCATGACTGTTCCCCTGACCCTGCGCATGCCTTCGCGCGCCGCTGACCAGCCGCAGGCCCCGGACCGCCCGGTCCTGGACGCGGCGCTCGACCGGCTGGAGGACGGCGGCGGCAGCACGCCCGGCCGCGCGGACGCCGAGGTGCTCCTGCACGCCCGCGGCGCTGACCTGGATCGGCTGCTCGCGGTCGCGAGCACGATGCGCGACACGGGCCTGGCGGAGGCCGGCCGGCCCGGCGTCATCACGTACTCGCGCAAGGTGTTCGTCCCGCTGACGCACCTGTGCCAGGACCGGTGCCACTACTGCATCTTCGTCCAGTCGCCCGGCAAGCTCGCCAAGGCCGGCATCTCGCCCTACATGGAGGCCGACGCCGTCCTGGAGGTCGCCCGGCAGGGTGCGGAGCTGGGCTGCAAGGAGGCGCTGCTGACGCTCGGCGACCGGCCCGAGAACCGCTGGCCGGTCGCCCGGCAGTGGCTGGACAGCCACGGATACGCCTCGACGCTCGAGTACGTGGGTCACATGGCCCAGCTGATCCTGGACGAGACCGGACTGCTCCCCCACCTCAACCCTGGCGTCATGTCGTGGGCCGAGATGCAGCGGCTCAAGCCGGTGGGCCCGTCGATGGGCATGATGCTGGAGACCACGTCCTCGCGGCTGTGGACGGAGAAGGGCGAGGCGCACTTCGGCTCCCCCGACAAGGACCCGGCGCTGCGGCTGCGCGTGATCGAGGACGCCGGCCGGTCCCGCATCCCGTTCACGACCGGCGTGCTGCTCGGTATCGGCGAGAACTACGCCGAACGCGTGGACTCGATCCTGGCCCTGCGCGACGCGCACGCCAAGCACGGTCACCTGCAGGAGGTGATCGTGCAGAACTTCCGCGCCAAATCGGCCACCGCGATGATGGGCGCCGAGGATCTGGAGACCCAGGAGTACGCGGCCGCCGTCGCCGTGACCAGGGTGCTGCTCGGCCCGGGCCTGCGCGTGCAGGCGCCGCCCAACCTGACCGACGCCGCCGAGCTCAAGCTCCTGGTGCGCGCCGGCATCGACGACTGGGGCGGCGTCAGCCCGCTGACCCCCGACCACGTGAACCCTGAGCGGCCCTGGCCCCAGATCGAGGACCTGGCGCGGCTCACCGGCGAGGGCGGGTACGCGCTGCGCGAGCGCCTCACCGCCCACCCGCACTACCTGCGCGAGGCCCGGGACGGTGCTGACTGGCTGGACGACCGCCTGCGCCCCCGCGTCCTCTCCCTGGCGGACGACTACGGTCTGGCCCGCCAGGATGCCCTGTTGG
This sequence comes from Promicromonospora sp. NPDC023805, assembly GCF_040639635.1. NCBI lineage: Bacteria > Bacillati > Actinomycetota > Actinomycetes > Micrococcales > Promicromonosporaceae > Promicromonospora > Promicromonospora sp. NPDC023805. Next base: position 100,010 of record NZ_JBFAAH010000016.1, read on the forward strand.
GCGCCTTCCCCGCCTCCACCTCGTTGAGTGCTGGATATTCGCCCCTTTCTGGCGCTCGAGAGGGCGAAAAGCCCGCACTCAACGGTGGGGGCGGGGAGGGGCGGCTGGCTCGACTGATTGGCGACGTCGCGGACGATCCGGCCGGGGTCGACGACGCGGGCTGGGTCGAGCTGCTGGGCGCCGACGGCGCCGACCTCGAGGAGCTCGCCGGGCTCGCCGACCAGGTGCGTCGCGCGCGCGTCGGCGACGCCGTCACCTACGCGGTGAACCGGAACATCGATGCGTCGCTGGGGCTCTCCCCCGAGCAGGTAGAGGAGCTGGTGAAGGAGGCCGTCACGCTCGGCGCCACGGAGGTGTGCGCGCAGGGCCTGCCGCCGACGTCGGCGGGCGTTGACGGCTACCTCGACCTGGCTCGCGCCGTGAAGCGGGGCGGGCCCGGCCTGCATCTGCACGCCTTCCGCCCGGCCGAGCTCGCCGACGGCGCCGCCCGCGCCGGGCTCTCCCTGCCCGACTGGCTGACGACGCTGCGCGAAGCCGGCGTCGACACCGTGCCGGGCACGGGCGCCCGCATCCTCGACGACCGGATCCGGGACCTGCTCACCGGCGGCACCGACATCCCCGCCGAGCGCTGGGTAGAGCTCGTCACCGCCGCACACACCGCGGGACTGCGGTCGACGGCGACGATCGTGTACGGGCACGTCGAGTCGGCGCGCGACCAGGTGCGCCACCTACGCGCGCTGGCCCGCGTGCAGGACGAGACCGGCGGCTTCACCGAGCTGATCCCGATGCCCTGGCTGGCCTCGGAGTCGCCGGTGCGCGTGGCCGGCGCACGTGCGGCGACCCTGCGCGAGAGCCGCGCCCTGCACGCGGTGGCGCGGCTGATGCTCGACGGGCGGATCGACCACGTGCAGGCCGCATGGACCAAGCTCGGCATGCGTGGCGCGCAGCGCATGCTCGCGGGCGGCGCGGACGACCTCGGCGGCGTGCTGCTCGACGGCGTGCTGGACCCCGGCGCCGGCCCCGAACAGGGCCGGGAGCTGACCGTGGCGGACCTGACGCGGCTCGTCGCCGAGCTGGGCCGGCCCGTACGCCAGCGCACGACCACGTACGAGCAGGTGGGGTGACGGGCACGAACCCCAGAACCGGAGCGGCCACCGAGGTGGACGTCGCGGTGGTGGGCGCGGGGCTCGCCGGCGTGGGCCTCGGCGCCCGGCTGCGCCGTGCCGGGCGCACGGGCTTCGCGATCCTGGAGCGGGCCGACGACGTCGGCGGGACCTGGCGCGACAACGTCTACCCGGGCGTCGCGTGCGACATCCCGAGCGCGCTGTACTCGTACTCGTTCCTGCCCCAGCCCGCCTGGTCACGGGTGTTCGCGCCGGGCGCCGAGATCCACGAGTACGTCAGGGACGTCGCACGGTCCGAAGGGCTGGCCCCGCACCTGCGCCTCGGCACCGAGCTCGCGGACGCGCGCTGGGACGAGGGCGGGGCCGCGTGGCATCTGACGACGTCGCGGGGTCCCCTGACCGCCCGGGTCCTGGTGACGGCGGTCGGCAGGCTCAGCGAACCCCGCGTACCCGACCTCCCAGGGCTCGGCACGTTCCCCGGCCGCGTGTTCCACTCCGCCCGCTGGGACCGCGACCTGCCCGCCGGGCTCCGGGTCGGCGTCGTCGGCACCGGCGCGAGCGCCGTCCAGCTCGTGCCGGAGCTGGCGCGCCGGGCGGAGTCCGTCGTCGTGCTGCAGCGCACCCCGCCCTGGGTGCTCCCGCGCGGCGACCGGGCCTACGCGCCCGGCGACGTCCGGCCGGAACGGGCGGCGCTCGCGGAGGAGGCCGACCGGCTGTTCGACGCGCGGATGGCCGGCTCTACCGCGGAGGCCGAGCTGCGGGAGCGCGCGGAGGCCCACCTGCGCGCCCAGGTGCCCGACCCCGCACTGCGCGCGCTCCTCACGCCCGACTACGCGGTGGGCTGCAAGCGCGCGTTGTTCAGCGACGACTGGTATCCGGCGCTGCAACAGCCGCACGTCACGCTGGAGCCGGGCCCGCCGGTGGCGGTAGAGGGATCGACACTGGTCGCGGCGTCGGGCGCGCGGTACGAGGTCGACGTGCTCGTGCTGGCCACGGGCTTCGAGACGACCACGCCGCCGTTCGCCCGACTGGTGACCGGCCGCGGCAACCAGCGGCTCGCCGAGCACTGGTCCGGCGGCATGACGAGCCACGCCTCCACGGTCGTGCACGGCTTTCCGAACCTCTTCGTGCTCGACGGCCCCAACGCCGGGCTCGGCCACCACTCCGCCCTCGAGGTGATCGAGGCGCAGATCGACTACGTGCTCGGCGCGCTCGACCACCAGGATCGGGCGGGCGGGCCGCTCGAGGTGTCGGCGGCGGCCGAGGCCGCCTACACCCGCGAGATCGACGAGCGCGCCGCCGGGACGGTGTGGCTCCGCGGCGGCTGCCGCAGCTGGTACGTGGACGAACGCTCGGGCCGCCTCACGCTCCTGTGGCCCGGCCGGGCGGCGGAGTTCCGCGAGCGGTTCGGCGTCTTCGACCCGGCCCCGTTCGCACGCGACGGCGCGACCGTGGGCTGCCCACCCGCATAGACCGCGTCAGCCCGGTGCGAGCCCGTTCTGATAGGCCCAGACCACCGTCTGCAGGCGGTCGCGCGTGCCGACCTTGGCCATCGCCCGGCCGAGGTGCGACTTCACGGTGCTCGTCTCCACGACGAGCTCGCGCGCGATCTCCGCGTTCGACAGCCCGCGGGCGAGCTGTCGCACGATCTCGGCCTCGCGTGCCGTGAGCTGCGCCGCGATGTCCGACGCCGATTCGGGCGGCGCCTTGCGCCGGGCGAACTCGGCGATCACCCGGCGGGTCACCGCCTGGTCGATGAGGCCATGGCCGTCGGCGAGCCGGCGGACGGCGTCGATCAGCTCCTCGGGCTCGCAGTCCTTGAGGATGAAACCGCCGGCCCCGGCCTCCAGCGCACCGAACACGTACTCGTCGAGGTCGAAGGTGGTCACGACGAGTACGGCGGGTGCTGCCCCGCCGGAGGCGGCGTCCGCCACTATCTCGCGGGTGGCCGCGAGGCCGTCCCCACCCGGCATGCGCACGTCCATGCAGACGACGTCGGGGCTGTGCCGGCGGGCGAGCTCGACCGCTGCGGGCCCGTTCGAGGCCTCGGCGACCACCTCTATGTCGTCCGCCTGCTCCAGGAGGAACCGGAACCCCGCCCGGACCACCGCCTGGTCGTCGACGAGCAAGACCCTGATCATTCCTGTCCTCCGGTGTTCGTGGGCTCGTGGTGCAGCGGCAGCGTCAGCAGCACGCGCCACCCGCCGGACGGCGTGGCGCCCGTCGTCAGTGTCGCCCCGACGAGGTGCGCGCGCTCCCCCATGCCGATGAGGCCCATCCCCTGTCGTGTCGAGCTCTGTCGTGTCGAGTCCGTCGGGATGCCCCCCGCGGCGCGTGTGTTGACGACCTCGAGCGAGACCTCGCGCTCCGCGAACCGCACGGCCATCCGCACGGGTGCGCCCGATGCGTGCTGGCGGGCGTTCGACAGCGACTCCTGCGCCACCCGGTAGAACGCGGCGTCCGCGATGGGCGCGAGGGCACGCGCCCTGCCCTCGCGGACCAGCTCGACGGTGTCGCCGAGCGTGCGTGCGGTGCGCACCAGCCCGTCGAGCGCGTCGAGTCCGGGCGGCGGTGCGTCGTGCCCGTCGTCGTCGATGCTCGGGCGTTCGCGGAGGACCCCGACGATCAGGCGGAGGCTGTCCAGGGTCTCCTTGCCCTGCCCACGGATCCAGGCGGTGCCTGCCTTCGCGGCCTCGGGGTCGCTGTCGATCTGCCGCGCCACGGCGGCGGCCTGGACCACGAGGCCGGAGAGGTGGTGCGCCGCGACGTCGTGCAGCTCGCGGGCCATGCGGGACCGTTCGGCGAAGATCGCCGCCTGGGTGGTCGCCCGCTGCGTCCGCATCAGTTCGTCTGCCCGGAGGTGGAGCAGGTCGACGTAGCGGCGACGGGTCGCCACGGCGCCGCCGACGAGCGCGCTGACCACATAGGTGGCGATCCCCGCCGCGAGATGGTTCACGGCCGGCATCAGCAGGCCGTTGCCCGACACGAGCGCCGTCACCGCCGCCGTCACAACCCCGACCGGCACCGCCGCGCCCGTGACCGCCAGGGCCTGGCGGGCGGGCAGCAGCGTGCCGACCGTGTACGCGGCGATGACCTGCGGTATGCCGCCGACCGACAGGTCGGGGGGCGACACGGCGATCACGAACACCTGAACGGCCACGACGAGGCCCAGGCAGAGGACCGGACGGGTCCGGCGCAGGACCAGCGGCAGCGCCTGGGCGCACGTCGCGACCATGAGCAGCACGCTCTGCGCCGGACCGATCGTCAGGTCCTCCGCCTCCAGCACGTACTGGAACAGCACCACCAGCAAGCCTGCGGTCATCAGGGCGACGAGTGCGGCCAGCAGACCGTCCTGCGCCAGCCGGCTGGTCACGCCGAGCCGGGTCAGGAGGGTGTCGAGCCTGCCGACGCGCGGCGGGACCGGAACGTCGTCGAACACCGTCAGGCCGTCGGTCGTGGGCATCGTCAGTACGATACAGACGGTGCGAGCAGGCGGAACTCGGCTGCGAACCAGGCGATTCCGGCCAGGGCGAGCAGCACGAGCACGGTGCCGAGGACCTTGCGCCAGCCGAGACGGTGCCGGATCGCGCCGACCACCTGGAGCGCCGCGGGGACGATCCCCAGCACGCCGAGGCCCTGGACCACCTGCAGCTGACGCAGGGAGAACGCGGAGACGTCCTGCAGGCCCATCACGGTGATCAAGGTGGCGGTCCAGCCGCCGAGGGCGAGCACCGCGCAGACCGTCGCGATGTTGGTGAGCAGCCTGACGACCCGTCCGGTGCGCTCCGGGCGGAGACGCCCGGCCTCGGTCACGGGCACCGAGCCGGGAAGGGACCGGCGCCGGACACGCCGCGTGATCGCACCGACCGGCCAGGCAACGGCCGCTACGAGCAGGATCAGCGCGGACACGCCGAGCACGGGGAGCACCACTGCCTGGGCGCGTTCCGGCTGGGCGGGCAGCAGGGTGAAGGCACCCTCGATACCTATCGCCTCGACCTTGTCGTCGGTGACGCGCATCGCGATGACGCGCTGGCCGCCGACCTCACGCCAGACCCACGGCTCGATCTCCTCGTACAGGGCGGGCGCGTCGCTGAGCGGACCCGGCGTGATCAGGAGGCGGCCGTCGTCCTGCGGGGTGAGCTGCGTGGTGCTGAATGCCTCCAGCGAGGCCAGGAACGTGCTCTGCATGCCGCGCGAGGCGACGTAGCTGCCCGCGGCGATCGCGGCGTGCTCCTTGGCGGTCGCGGCGTCGACGGTGCCGGCGGCCGGGGTGGACCCCGCCGGGAAGTAGCGGTCGGTGAAGCCGTGCAGCACCGCGTCGCGCAGCTCGAGGGTCACGAGGCCGCTGTCGCCCGTGCTGTTGAACGAGACGAAGATCCCGGTGCGCTCCTCGGGGTAGAGCTGCAGGTGGGAGTGGAAGTAGTTGGTGTCGCCACCGTGTCCGATGATCCACTGCCCGTTGCGGCTCTCGTCGAAGAACCCGAGCGTCATCCGCGGGGACGCCGCAAGGTTGCCCAGCGAGCTCTCGTCAAGGCCCGGGGCATGCATCAGCTCGAGCGTCCGGGGCTCCAGGATCGAGCCCGTACCGGGCTCGCCGAGCTGGGCCAGCATGAAGCGCGCCATGTCCGGCGCGGAGGCGGTCAGCGCACCGGCGGGCGGTGTCCCGACGATCTCGAACGGGCCCGGGGCGGCGGCCGACGTGTCGTAGCCCTTGGACATCCGGTCGCGCAGCGCGTCAGGCAGCGGCTGCTCGAAGGTCGACGACGTCATGCCGGCGGGCGTGAGGATGTTCTGCTCGACGTACTCCTCGAACGGCACGCCGCTCACGTGCTCGACGATGTACCCGGCCAGCGAGTTGCCGTAGTTCGAGTAGGCGGGGACGGTGCCGGGCTCGTAGATCTGCTCCGGCGGGTCCTCCGCCAGCTCGTCCCGGAGGACAGGCGATACGTCGCCCGAGCCGATGAGGCCGCCGAGCCGCTCCTCGAAGCCCGCGGTGTGGGTGAGCAGGTGGCGCATGGTGATCGGCCCGTCGAACGACCGCGGGACATCGAAGTCGAGGTACTCGCCGATGTCGGTGTCCAGGTCGACGTCGCCGTTCTCGACCAGCTGCATGGCGGCGGTCGCGGTGAACAGCTTGGAGACCGAGCCCGGGCGGAACAACGTGCTCTGCGGGTCGACCGGTACCGCCTCGCCGCCCGTCGTGCCCGTGTCGGCGTAGCCGTAGCCGCGGGTGGTGACGACCTTGCCGTCGTCGACCACCGTGACGACGCCGCCCGCGATGCCGGCGCTCTCCAGCGCGGAGGGCAGCAGACCGTCGAGCCAGGCGTCGACGTCCGACTGCACGAGGGTGTGCTCGCCGACCGGGGCGGAGACGGGCGGGGGCGGTGTCGGCTCGGAGGTGGTCGCGGCGAAGGCCGGGACGCCGGCGGCGACTGTGATCGCGAGCGCCCCCAGGGCAGCGAGCGCCGCCATGGTGCGTACGCGGCCGGGCCGCTCGGTGGGTAGCTCATAGGTCGGGGACATCGTCGCGCTCCTCGCGCTCGGCGGGTGTTCGGGCTGGTCCGGAGGCTTTCTTCCGGACGACACCAGCCTGTCGGGCGGGCAGCGGCGGCACATCGCCCGCGAGCACGCACTTGGCCTACGACCTTTGGCGGAGTCGGGCTCCGCCCGACGTCGATGACCATGCATCTGCTGCCAGATCAAGGCCGGTTCTGGCAGCACGTGCATGGTCAGTTCCCTGCATAGGGCCGACCCGAGGTCGGTGTGACGGGCGCCATACCCCGCGCGGTCACATCTCCCGGGGCTGGGGAGTCTCTTCCACATCGGGTGCACCACGCACCCCCTGTGGAAGGAACACCATGACCTCAGCGATCGAGAACCTCCGCCGCGACTTCGGCGGCGACGTCGTCGAGCCGGGCGCAGCCGAGTACGAGGCGGTGAGCCGCGCGAAGCTGGTCGCGGGCAGCCCGGCCTTCGTCCTGCGCCCCAAGACGGTCGGCGACGTGCAGGCGGCGGTCCGGTTCGCCGTCGGATCGGGGCTGACGCTCTCCGTACGCGGCGGCGGCCACAGCTTTCCCGGCTTCGGCACCAACGACGGCGGCATCGTGATCGACCTGAGCGGGCTCGCCGACGTCGAGGTGGTCGACGAGGGCCGCCGCCTCGTCCGGGTAGGCGGCGGCGCCACCTGGGGCCAGGTTGCCGAGGCGCTGACGCCGCACGGCCTCGCGATCTCCTCCGGCGACACGAAGAGCGTCGGCGTCGGCGGGCTGACGCTGAACGGCGGCATCGGCTGGAAGGTCCGCAAGCACGGCCTGACCCTTGACCATCTGGTGGCCGCGCAGCTGGTCACCGCCGACGGCGCGGTAGTGCCCGCGAGCGCCGAGGAGAACCCCGAGCTGTTCTGGGCGATCCGCGGAGGCGGCGGCAACCTCGGTGTCGTGACCTCCTTCGAGTTCGTGGCGCACCCGACGACGGAGGTCTTCTTCGGGAAGATCACGTTCCCCGCCGCGGAGACCGCTGCGGTGCTCCAGGGCTGGGCGGAGCACCTCCGCACGGCGCCCGAGGAGCTCACCTCGATCGCGAACCTGGCCAACCCGTTCGCGGGCGGCCCGGAGGCGCCGCTCGAGATCCATGTGGCGTTCGACGGCGACGACCCGGAGCTCGCGGCCAGGGCGCTCGACCCGATCCGCCGGCTCGGGACGGTGCTGGAGGACGACGTCGCGCTCCACGCGTACGCCGACATCCTCGTAGACGGCGCGGAGCTGCCGCCGGGTCTCGAGCTGCTCGGTCACAGCGGTTTCGTCGAGCGGGAGTCGGTGTCCGACACGCTGCGGATCCTCGCCGAGGTCGGCACGTCGGCGGGTTCGCCGTCGATAGCTATCCGCACCGTGGGCGGCGCGGTGTCGCGGGTCCCCGCCGACGCGACGGCGTACGCGCACCGCGGCGCGGAGCTGCTGGTCGCGACCGTGGCCGGCGGCCCGAAGCCGGTGATCGAGGCCGCCCGTCCCGGCATCGCGGCGATCTGGGCCAGGCTTGCCCCGCACGTCAACGGCGCCTACTCGAACTTCCTCGGCTCGACCACCGCGGACGACGTCGCGGCGGTCTATCCGGCGGCGACCTACGAGCGGCTAGCGGTGATCAAGCGGCAATACGACCCGAGCAACGTGTTTGCCCGGAATCACAACGTTCCGCCCGCCGCAAAGTGACCTATCTCATGCGGACAATTCGGGTCAAGTAGGACGCGAAGTATCCCGTGAGCCGTGATGCGATTGTGACTTCGCCGCCGAACGGGGTTAGCGTCGCTCCGGTTCGCGGGAAGTCCGCGGGCACTCGAGGTGGGCGCCGAGCCCTGTCACCGCCCCGAGACTGCAAAGACAAGGACAGGGACGGGGGAACCACGTAAGCGGGCACCGACGGTGTCCTTGGGGTGAAGCCGCACAGGTAGTACGCGGCCGGGTCATTCTCCGATCCGAATCCGACAGCTCACCTCGTAGGCGTCAGGAGAACCTCTTGACTACTCGCACGCCTGGGCGTCACCGCGCTGCCCGCAGACCCATCACCCCGCTGACTCCCCTCTCCCGCGCCGCGGCCCGGGGCATCTCAGGTGCCGCCCGCCGCGGCGCGCTCGTCGTCGCCGGTTCCGGCCTGGCAGTCTCCCTGCTCAGCGTTCCCGCGGACGCCGCGCCGGTGGCCGACAACAGCCCGTCCACCGCAGAGCTCGACATCCTGAACAAGACGTCGCAGGGCTCGGTCGCCGGGGCCGCGGTGGTCGACGCCGTGAACACCGCACCCGCCGTGCAGGTAGCGGCCGACAGCAAGTTCACGCTGGAGACGGGCACCATCAAGGTGACCCCCGCCCCCGAGCCGGAGCCGGAGCCGGTCGTCGAGGAGGTCGTCGAGACCGCCGCAGCCGTCGAGCCGGCCGTCCCGGCCGCCGCCGGAGGCTCCGAGATCGTCGCGATCGCCATGCAGTACCTCGGTGTGCCGTACGTCTGGGCCGGCGCGACGCCCGCCGGGTTCGACTGCTCCGGGTTCACGTCGTACGTCTACGCGCAGATCGGCATCAGCCTGCCGCACTCCTCGGCGGAGCAGCGCTACGCCGGAACGCCGGTCTCGCAGGCCGAGGCCCAGCCGGGAGACCTCATCTGGAGCCCCGGCCACGTCGCCATCTACGCGGGCGACGGCATGCAGGTCGAGGCGCCGGTTCCCGGCCAGTCCGTGCGCTACACGGAGATCTGGCAGAACAGCCCGACCTTCATCCGCGTCGGCTGAGCCGGAGGCGCAGCGAAGGGTGCGGGCCGAGGAACGAGGCACGCGCCCGCAGCGGAGCCGCAGGCTCAGCCGATATGGACAGAGGCTGAGCCGGAGGCGCAGCCGATATAGACAGAAGCTGAGCCGCAGCCCCGCACCACGCGCCTGACCACGAGGGCCCGCACCGACACGGTGCGGGCCCTCGTGCGTGTCACCGGCGGGTGGCATGATCACCGCCATGAGCGTCCCCACGGCGGTCGAGACCAATGCCCTGAACACCATCGACGAGTCCGAGCGGCGCGGTTCGCCCCGCAGCCTGTTCTGGCCGTGGTTCGGGGCCAACGTGTCAGTGCTCGGACTCGGCTACGGCTCCTACCTGCTCGGCTTCGGTGTCTCGTTCTGGCAGGCGACGGCGGTCGGCGCGATCGGCATAGTGGCGTCGTTCCTCTTCTGCGGGTTCATCTCGCTCGCCGGCAAGCGCGGTTCGGCGCCCACCATGGTGCTGTCCCGCGCGGCGTTCGGCGTGCGCGGCAACAAGCTGCCGTCCCTGCTGTCGTGGATCCTCACCGTCGGCTGGGAGACGGTACTCGTGGCCCTGGCCACGCTCGCCACCTCGACAGTGCTCGGGGCACTCGGCTGGGGCGGCGGCACCGTCACCAAGATCGTGGCCCTCGTGGTCGTGGCGAGCATCGTGGTGGCCGCAGGCGTCTTCGGGTTCGACCTCGTGATGCGGCTGCAGGTGATCATCACCGTGCTGACCGCCGTGCTCACCGTCGTCTACATCATCCTGGTGGCCGACCACGTCGACTGGGCGGCGGTCGCCGCGATCCCCGTGGGCGGCGCACCGCAGGTGATCGGCGGTCTCGTGTTCATGATGACCGGGTTCGGCCTGGGCTGGGTCAACATGGCCGCCGACTACTCGCGCTACCTGCCCCGCTCCGCCTCCGGCCCGCGGATCGTCGGCTGGACCACCCTCGGCGCCTCCCTGGCCCCCGTGGTGCTGCTCGTCTTCGGCCTGCTGCTCGCCGGCTCCGACCCCGACCTGAACGCGGCGATCGGCGCCGACCCGATCGGCGCCCTGTCCACGCTCCTGCCCACGTGGTTCCTCATCCCGTTCGCCGTGGTGGCCCTGGCCGGACTGATCGGGGGCGCGGCGCTCGACATCTACTCCTCCGGCCTCGCGCTGCTCTCCCTCGGGCTACCCGCCCCGCGCTGGGTCGCCGCCGCCATCGACGGCGGGCTCATGGTGATCGGCGCGATCTACGTCGTGTTCGTCGCGGACTCGTTCATCGGCCCCTTCCAGGGCTTCCTCATCACGCTGGGCGTACCCGTCGCCGCCTGGTGCGGCGTGCTGCTCGCCGACATCCTGCTGCGCCGCCGCGACTACGCCGACGCCGACCTGTACGACGCCGCCGGCCGGTACGGCTCCGTGAACTGGTCCGCCGTGGCGCTGGTGCTCGGCGGCACCGCCATCGGCTGGGGCCTCGTGACCAACACCTACGCGCCGTGGCTGGCCTGGCAGGGATACCTGCTCGGCCCCCTCGGCGGCGTCGACGGCAACTGGGCGTTCGCCAACCTGGGCGTACTCGTCGCCCTGGCCCTCGGCTTCTTCGGCACGCTCCTGCTCACCGCGCGCAAGGTCCGCCGCCAGGAGGAGCGATGACCGACGCCGGAGCGGCCGCCGCCGTGCCGCCCGGCCCGGACGCCGCCCTGGTCGTGATCGACATGCAGGACGTCTTCGCCAGCCCGCCCAGCCCGTGGGCCTCCCCCGACTACCCCGCCGCGCTCGCCGGAACCCGCCGTCTGCTCCCCGCCTTCGCGGGTCGCACGGTCCTCACCAGGTACATCGCCCCCACCGTGCCCGACGGCGCCTGGCGCGCCTACTTCGAGCAGTGGCCGTTCGCCCTCGTGCCAGAGGACGACCCGCTCTACGAGATCACCGACCTGGCCGACGTCGTGGACGCCGGGGCGCCCGTCGTCACGCTCCCCACGTTCGGCAAGTGGGGCCCGGAGCTGGCAGCCGCCACGCGCGACGCCGGCACACTCGTGCTCGCCGGCGTCGCGACGGACTGCTGCGTGATCTCGACGGCGCTCGCCGCCGCCGACGCGGGCCGCCACGTGCTCGTGGTCGCCGACGCCTGCGCGGGTTCGACGCCGGAGAACCACGAGCGCGCGCTGGACATCATCCGGCTCTACGCACCGCTGATCGAGGTGACGACGACCCAGGACCTGCTGTCCGGGGCCCAGCCGGGCTAGCCCCGCCCCACCACGAAGCCCGCCGAGCGGCGCTCGTCGGCGAAGCCGCTCACCCGGCCCCTGCGCCAGTCGATCGCGAGCGCCTGCACCGAGCCGTAGCTGGACCGGGCCGCCTCGTCGGTCACGACGACGTCGTAGCCCATCCCGCCCATCGCGTCGGCGAGCGGCGGTGTCTCCAGGCGCAGCTCGCCGCCGGTCAGGTAGAACCGGCCGGAGCGGACGGCGGTCTCCAGCGGCTGGCCGTGCAGGGCCCAGCGCGCGACGACGTTGGCGATGGTGCTCGGGATCTGCTGGCCGCCCGGTGTGCCGACCACGAGCACGGGCCGTTGCCGCTCGTCGAGCAGCATGGACGGCGAGCTCCAGGTCACGGAGCGGCGCCCGGGTTCCGGCAGGTTCGCTCCGTCGATGCCGACGTCGCCGAACCGCCCGAGCTGGTTGTTGACGAAGAACCCCGCGACGTACTGCCCGCTGCCCCAGTAGTTGGTGATGGTGTTGGTCATCGACACCGCCCTGCCGTCGGCGTCGACCACCGAGATGTGGGTCGTGTTGGGCGCGCCCTCGTAGCTCGCGAGCGCGGCGGAGCTGCGGCTCGTCTCGGCGGCGCCCGGCAGGGTCGCCGCGAGCTGGGCGTTCCGTTCGGGATCGGTGAGCCGCTCCACGGGGACGTCCACGAAGCGCGGGTCCCCGAAGTGCTCCTGCACGGAGGTGTCGGCGATCTGCCAGGCGCGCGACAGGATGTCGACGTACTCGGGCGAGTCGGGGTCGACGTCGGCGATGCCGGCGGCCTGGGCGATCTGCAGCAGCTGGATGATGGCGGCGCCGGGCAGCGCCGGCGCTCCGGAGAGCATGGTGAACTCGCCCACCGGGCCGGTCGCGGGTTCGGAGACGTCGACCTCGTAGGCGGCGAGCGACCCCATGTCGATTCCCGGGGTCTCGGCCAGCTTCCGGGCGAGGCTGCCGGTGTAGAAGGAGTCCGCGCCGTCCGCGGCGAGGGTGCGCATGGTGGCTGCCAGCTCTTCCTGGACCAGCACGTCGCCCCGCTGGAGGAGCGAACCGTCGTCGCGCCGGAAGTGCGGCAGCGACGCGGTGACCTCAGGGCCCGGGGCACCGGCGATCTGGGACGCGAGGTACCGCGAGACCGGTTCGCCGGACCGGGCCAGCTCGATCGCGGGTTCGAGCAGGTCGGCCCAGGGCAGGCTGCCGTGGTCGCGGTGCAGCCGCTCCATCCCCGCGACGAAGCCGGGGATCCCCGCGCCGCTGTCCGGGATCTCGCCGGCCTGGTTGACCACCTCGCGGTACTCGTAGTTCGCGGCGTCGCCGTCGGCCAGGACAATCGCGGCGCCGCCGCCCCCGATGCCCGAGCTGGCCGGCTGCAGGACGGCGTCGGCGAAGGCCGCGGCGACCGCGGCGTCCACGGCGGTTCCCCCACGCTCCAGCATCCGCGCGCCGGCCTCGGCGGCCAGCGGGTGACCGGCGCTGACGCCGTGGGCGCCCAGCTCCGGCTCCGGTGTAGGAGTGGGCGAGGGCGAGGGGACAGGTTCCGAGGCCGTCGCGGTCGGCGTCCGGTTGGGCACGGGGGCGGACGGCGCCGCCGCACAGGCGCCGAGCCCCACCATGACCGCGGCTGTCACGAACGCCGCCGCGATGCCCGGCCGCTTCTTCTGGTCACTCACTGTTGTCTCGCCCTTTCGGGGGTCGGTCCGGTATGGGTGGGGGTGCGTACCCGCGTCGTCCGCGGCAGGAGCCACGACCGGCGGAGGAGCTGTTCGATCGGACCCTGCCGTCCCGTGCGCGCCCAGAGGGCGGCCGCCACGATCACCGCGACGACGAGCGCCGAGCTGATCAGGACGCCCTGCCCGAGCGAGAACCCCTGCGCGGGCTTGATCAGCGCGAGCACGACGAAGTGCAGGACATAGAGGGTCAGCGAGAGCCGGCCGCACGCGACCAGCCAGCCGAGGACCCGCGGCCGTTCGAACCGGCGCAGGACCAGCACACATGCCGCGACGATGGCTACCGCTCCGCCGATGCTGCTGGCCAGCCACAGCGGCATCTGGCCGTGCGCGGCGCCGGTCAGCAGACGCCAGGGCCCGCGGTCCGCGTCCGGCCCGATGAGCAGGTAGGTGAGCTGGGCGATCGCGACCGCGCCTGCCGCGACGGCCGCGCCGCCGCCGGCCAGCCGTCGGAGCACGGCCGTGTCGGTGACGTCGAGCCGCGCGATGCACAGTCCCGCGACGAACGGCACCGTCCAGCTCAGCAGCGGGTACCGGCCGGTCAGCAGGAGCGAGTACGCCGCTTCCCACGGCGGTGTACCGAGGGTGACCGGGTCGAAGGGCTGGGGGCTCGGCCAGATCGTCTCGTGCGCGACGATGACGGCCGGACCGGCAAGCGCGAGCACGACGCCGACGCCCAGCAGCGCACGGTCTGGCAGCCGCCACAGCAGCGGCGCCAGCAGGAAGAGGACCGCATAGGTGGGCAGGATGACGTTGACCTGGTCCGTCAGCTCCTGGAGCGCGACTCCTCCACCGAACAGGAGCGCCGCACGCCAGGTGACCGTCGACCACCGTTCCCGTTCCGGCCGCCGGCTCAGCAGGTAGCCCATGCCGATGCCGGCCACGACGACGAAGAGCACAGAGGCCCGCCCGTAGGGCAGCAGGTAGAGACGCTGGAGGAGGGACTCCGAACCCACCGGCCCGACGTTGACGACGATCATCCCGACGAGGGCGAGCCCGCGCGCGGCATCGATGCCGGCGAGCCGGGGATGCCTGGCCCCGGACGCCGCTCTCGCGGCTGTGTGCCGAGCCAGGCGGGTCGGCACGTGCGTCGGCACGGCCGCTCCCGCTTCCGTACCGACGTTTTGCTTCACGTGATGATGACGCTTCTCGACCCACCATTGGTTGTGGGGGGACGGAACCCCTCACACTCCGTTCACGGATTCACGCGCGATGATGTTCCCGCTCGCCGCCGCGGGCGACCGACCGGACAAGACAGATAGACCGACCGACCGACAAGGGAGTCAGCCGTGACCGCAGCCAGGATCCGTGCCCAGTGGGAGCGCCACGACGAGCGGTTCTCCCCCGTCCGCGGGGACCGGTTCGTCGAGGTGCTGTACGACGGCGGGAGCTGGCTCGAAGGCCCCGCCTACTCGGCGGCCTGGCGCACCGTGCTCTTCAGCGACATCCCGAGCGACCAGGTCTTGTCCTGGGACGAGGCGACCGGCGCCGTCGGCGTCTGGCGCAGCCCCGGCGGGTATGCGAACGGCCGCACGATCGACCGCGCGGGCCGGATGCTCCAGTGCGAGCACGGATCCCGGTCGGTCACGCGCACCGAGCCGGACGGCAGCGTGACCGTGCTCGCGGACCGCTGGGAGGGCAAGCGGTTCAACAGCCCCAACGACCTGGTCGAGCACAGCGGCGGCAGCGTCTGGTTCACCGACCCCGCGTACGGCATCGACAGCGACTACGAGGGCTATCGGGCCACGCCGGAGATCGACGGCTGTCACGTCTACCGCCGGGACCCGGACGGTTCGGTCACGCGGGTCACCGACGACTTCTCCCGTCCCAACGGCCTGACGTTCTCGGCGGACGAGCGGACCCTCTACATAGTCGACAGCGGTCACCGGCACCTACGCCGCTTCGACGTCGGCCCGGACCTGTCGCTGTCCGGCGGCGAGGTGTTCGCCACCTGCGACGCGGGCGGTTTCGACGGCGTCCGGGTCGACGACGGGGGCCGGCTCTGGGCCGCCGCACATGACGGCCTGCACTGCTTCGACCCGGACGGCACCCTGCTCGGCAAGCTGCTGCTCCCCGAGGTCTGCTCGAACCTGACCTTCGGCGGACCGAAGCGCAACACGCTGTTCGTGACGGCGACCCACATGCTGCTGTCGGTCCGCCTGACCGTCACGGGTCTCCGGTAGGCCGGGGCGCCACCGGACCCGACGGGGCGTGTCGCCGATGGCGTGACACCCGGCCAGAGAAACAGGTACCCCGCGGGGTGTGTTGCTGCGAGTAGACAATGTCCACTCGCAGCAACACACTCCGCCGACGTAGCCCTCCGCGAGCTACCGGATCACGATCACCCGTCCTGGAACTCCACCTCCGGGTACTCGGCCACCGGACCGTCCAGCAGCGGTGCGGCCCGACCGCGCAGGTGACGGTCGAGGAACATCAGCTGGTCCGTGAACGATCCGTGGTTGGCCGTCGGGATCTGCAGCCACAGGCCCGTGGCGCCCAGGCGAGCCCGGTTGTCCGGCCAGTCCGTCCCGTCGCTGGCGCCCGGCTCGTGCGAGGCGCTGCCCAGCATGGAAGGGCCGGTCCATGCCCGTCTCGGGAAAGTCCACCTGGAAGGTGCCGTCCATGTTGACCCCGGCGTCCACGCACCGGTCGTCGACGATCGGTCCGTGCCGCCAGAGCCTGCCGCGCGTCAGCTCGTCCAGGACGAAGTCGATGTCGAGGGCGCGGCCCCGCGTGACCCACGCGCCGACCTCCGCGCTGTTCTCCCGCTCGCTGAGCAGGCATGGCGCGACCCTGCCGTCGGGAAACTCGATGGCACGGGCCTCGTACGTGTGGTCGACGCCGGCCACGACGTAACCGCGGGAGGCGAGGTCCTCGGCGAGCGAGGTCAGCGACTCCCGGCTCAGACTGGCGCCCGGCGACAGCACCACGAGCGACCGCCGGCCCGGCAGCGCCGGGGCCCGGTCGTAGGAATGGGTCTCGACGGTCGTCAGGATGTCCGGCGCCACCGGAAGCTTCGCGCTCGCGATGACCGCCGCCGAGACCGCCTCCGTCGTGTACGGCGTGGGCTCGCCGTACGGCAGATGAGTCTTGGCGTCTTCATGTGGAGGTTATTTCACGGCGCTGACCTGCGAACCAAGGGTTCTCGGGTGGTTCAGGGGACAAGCCAGGGACGCCCCTGATTGCTCAGCGGGCTCGTCGTAGGGGTTCGGCGAGGCGCTGTCGGTGACCGGCCCTCGCGTCGACGATGTCCTGGACGTGCGCACGGAAGCTCGGGCACGAGGTGATGTCGTGCGCGCGGCACTCGAGGGCATGGCGCGTCATCTCGCGGGACCGCTCCATGTCGGTCATCCGCCGCCCGAGGTCGGCGATGTGTTCCTCGAGGATCACGTGGCGGTCGTAGGCGCCGCCGTCGAGCATCACGCGGATCTGCTCCAGGCTCATGCCCGCGGCCTTGCTGCGGATGATCGTGGCGACGCGGAAGGCGTCGTCCGAGCCGTAGCGGCGCCGGCCGGCGCCGTCGCGGGCGGGGCTGAGCAAGCCCACGGCCTCCCAGTGGCGCAGCACGTGTGTCTCAAGGCCGAACCGCACGGCCAGGTCGCCCACTGACCAGATGGACTGATCTCCGGGAACAGGAAGTGACTTCATGCCGCCATGGATTCACAGGCGGAGCACCGCCCGCAAGCCTTTGCGGGTGATACCACGGGTCGCCGCGACCTTCCAATCTTCGAGATCACAAGCGTAGAACGGCGGTTCCGTATGCTTGAACCGGTGGTGTTGGGCGGACACCACCGACCCACCCGTGCCAGACATTTCCATTCCGGGCATTTCAATGACGAGCAGCTTTACGTGGGGAGCGTCGCGTGACCGCCACTGGTGACCTCCGGGTTGACTGGGTGGTGCACCGGCCCAACATCGTGCGCTCGGTCGCCGCCCGCGTTCCCGGCATCGACGCCGAAGAAGCCGCCAGCCGGGCCCTGGAAAAAATGGTCCGGATCGTGTCCACCGGCGCCACCATCGACGACCCCGCCCCGTACTGGCGACGCGCAGCGGTCAACGAAGCCATCTCCATGACCCGCGAGGCCGGACGCGCCCACGCGGTCGAGGACGACACCCTCGACCGCCTCACACCCCCGGTCGCCGGAGCAGAGCTCGACGCCGAACGCCACGCCGACATCACCATGCTCCGCACCGCACTGTCCGACCTCGCCGACGACGACCGCGACCTCCTCCTGCAACGCCATGTCCACGACCGCGCCGTCGCCGACATCGCCAACGGCCTCGGCGTCCGACCTCACGCCGTCACCATGCGCCTGCGCCGCGCGGAGGAACGCCTCGCCGGCGCCTTCGCCGCAGCCCACGCCCAAGGCGTCAACGAACCCGAGTGCCGCACCACCCGCGCCGCCATGCACGACTACCTCAAAGGACGCCTCCTCCCCCGCCGGCAGCAGCGCCTGGAGGTCCACATGGACGGGTGCCCGGAGTGCACCAGGGCGTTCGTGGACGTCCGCGAGGTGTCCTGGATGCTCCGCGACCTCGGGCAACACCTCGTCGCAGGCGGCTGGGCCACCGGAGCGGTCGGCACCGGCGCGATCGGCGTCGGCGCGGTTGGTGCCGGTGGCGCCGCCGGTGCGAGCACGGCGCAGCCGCGTTCCTTCGGGAAGAAAGAGACAGCCGTGGCCGCCGGAGTTCTCGCCGTCCTGGCGGTCGGTGCGGGTGCGGCGGCGTTGATCGCCAACCAGCGCGACGAACCGCCGGTCCAGGCCGTCGAAGAGGGCGCAGCAGCCGAGCCGCCCAGCCTGCCGGGTCCGCCGGCGCCGCCCGCGCAGGAGCGGGCGCCGACTTTCCCGCCCGCAGACCCTGCGCCGCGCCCGGCCACCACGCCCAAGGAGGACGCCGTCCCGGCACCGGCACTCAAGCGGAAGGCGGCCGAGCCGGTGCCGGCGCACGTCACGCCGTCCACTCCCGACATCGAGCCGGCCGTGAACCGACCCGCGCCGCAGGCGCCCGCCGACAAACCCGCCCCCGCACCGGCACCGGCACCGGCTCCTGAGCCCAGACCCGAGCCGAGGCCGACACCACCGCCGGCCGTCGATTCCGGCGGGCCGCCCGGAAATCCCGGCAACCCCAACGGCCGAGGCCCTGTCAAGTACAACGACCAGGGTCCCGGGAACGACAACGGGCACGGCAACGGCCACGGGTCTGGTCACGGGAGCGGGCAGGGCAACGGTCACGGGAACGGTCACGGGAACGGGCACAGCAACGGGCACAGCAACGGTCAGGACGACGGGCGCGGGAACGGCCAGGGCCACGGGAACCGCGGCGGCATCGGAAAGGGCAACGGCCGGAGCTCGGATCACGGCAAGCGGGACGCGAGCGGGTTCACCGTCCCCGGCCTGCCCGGCACGCTGCTGGGCGGCGTCGGCTGAACGGATTGTGGGCTTGTTGCTCGGGTGGGTCTCGACAGGCTCGACCAGCGGAGGGCCTGCTGCCCTGACTCGGCGTACCAGGTACGTCGGGTCAGGTCCGTAGGCCCTCGAAACGCTCGACGAGTGGGGCGCCGGCGGCGTATCAGCGACCGCGTCAGGAGCTCAGCTCACCGTCGAGCGCGCGCCGCAGCAGCTGCTCCCGCTCGTCGTCGAGCCTCCCCGAGGCAATCCTGGCCAGCGCGTCCCCCAGCGCGGCGACACCGTCGGCAACTCCCGCCAGGTGGGAAACGACCGCACCGAGCCGGTCCGGGTCCGCGACGGTGAGGTGGGGGGCCAGCGCACGGACCTGCGCGCCGTCGGCCAGCCGTGCGATCAGGTCCGTCGCGTTCGCGCGCACCTCCGGGGCCTTGTCGACCGCCAGGGTGGCGACGAGCCCGGTGTGCGCCTCCAGGTTCCGCGCGGCGAGGTCGAGGAAGGACCGTTTGCCCGCCGCGTCGAGGGCGGTCACCACACGCGCCAGGATGCCCGCGTGCCGCACCAGGAACGCGTCACCCGCCGCGTTCAGGACCAGGGCGCGGCGCTGATCGCTCGTCCGGTCGCGGCGTACCAGTACCTGGAGCACGACGGCGACCGCCGCGTCGTCGGGCAGTCCGTACTCGCGGACCACCTCGGACATGAGCTCGGGCGTCCAGCGCGCGAGCGTCTCCTCGACGTCTTCCCTCCCCCGGCGCCCTTGGGCGCCCGCGGTGAGCCGTCCGACGTCGTCGACGAGGCGGACGAACCGTTCGGTGACGTCGGCGCCGTCCTCCTGGGACACGCTGGTCAGCAGCCGTCCGAACCGGGCGAGCACCGGGGCCGGCGCCGTCCGGTAGACGGTGCGGCGGGCAGCCTGTGCGCCGTCCTGGGTCCAGCCGGGGTGGACGGCGGCGACCGCGTCGAGCCGCTCCTCGGTGACGACGGCGTCCGGCCGCGCGATCAGCGCAACGGAGAGCGGCTGCTGGGTCGCGAGCGTGTGCAGCACGTGCGGTGCGGCGCCGTCGAGCACGTAGCCGACGGCCCGGTCGTAGAGCTCCGCGTGCACAGGTCTGAGGGGTGCCAGGCAGTCCCGCACCGCGTCCGAAGTATCCAGCTCGCGCATCGCGCTCCGTCACCTTGGTTCTCACCGGGGGCTGACGCCGACCCCACGGCTGTGGTGACGGCGCCCCACTGTGCGCCTCCCGAACCAACGGTGACAAGGAAAAGCCGAACCCGGGATCTCAGGTGGCGGAGTCAACGCGATGACAAGAGCTGCCGCACCGTCCAGCTGGTGCGGTGATGCGACGACGACGACGTCGTCCCGCCCGAGGTCGTCCTCCTACGGCACGACCGACTGAAGCCGCAGGAGGACGCACCCGCCCGGATCAGTGCTCGTCGTAGTGGTCCCCATGGACGGCGTGCTTGTGCCCGTCGTGGACGTAGTCCGTGTGGTCGTCGTGGGGAGCCGCCTCGTGCCCGCAGTCCGGGCCGTGCGCGTGCTCGGTCGCCGTGTGCTCGGCGACCGACTCGTGCTCGTCGTAGTGGTCGCCGTGCAGCGCATGGCGGTGCGTGCCGTGCAGGAAGTCGACGTGTCCCTCGTGCTGTACCGCCACGTGGCCGCAGCTCTCACCGTGCTGGTGCTCGGTGGTCGTGTGCTCGGCGTGGATGTCGGTAAGACTCATGCGGCTGCCCTCCGTTGTGGCTGGAACGCCGACGTTGGCGTCAACCCACATTTGCACGGGCCGGGGGTTCCTGCCGGGCCGTGGGGCGACTTCTGCGCTTTGTCCGGCGGCTCCGCAGGCCGGCGAGCGCGACGGCGCACACCGACGTCAGGACGAGCGCCGCGGCCGGCGCGAGAGTGGTCCACGGTGCGCGTTCCACGTAGTCGATGCCCTCGCCGAGCAGCAGTCCCCACTCGGGTAGCGGCGGCTGGGCACCCAGGCCGAGGAAGCCGAGCGCCGCGAGCGCCAGCGCGACCCCGGGCAGGCGGAGCATGCCGTGGCGCAGCAGCGGTCCGATCGTGGCGGGCAGCACGTGCCGCGCCCAGATCTCGAGGCGGGAGACGCCCGCGACCGGCAGCCATCTGATGTGGGGCATGGCGTTCGCCTCGTCGATGAGCGCCGTGGCGTGGGCGGTCAGGGGTGGCCAGGTGACCCAGAGCACGGCGAGCGCCGCGCCGCCGACGGAGGGGCCGAGGAGCGCGGCGATGATGACGCCGGCGAGGATCGGGGGCGTCGCGTTGGCGATCTCTGCAGGTCCGCGGGCGATCTCGCCCAGCACGGCCAGGAGCAGCGCGACGGCGATGGCGACCAGGATGATCCCCACTGAAGGCAGCAGCGTGCCCAGCGTTCCGTGCGCGACCCGCGCCAGGAGGTCCCGCCCGCTGGCGTCCGCCCCGAACGGTAGCTCCGCGCTCGGCGGTGCGAGGCGCGGGTGGGCGATCGTGTACGGGTCGCGGGGCAGGCCGAGGGCGAGCATCAGCGCCATGAGGCCGAGTGCGACGCCGACGGTCCAGCGCGCGGCCCGGTCGTCGCCCTGCCGTTCGGGGGGTGGCGGGAGCGCGCCGGGTGGCAGCGGTCCGCCGCGCAGTGCACGCCGGGCGAGGCCGGCGAGCAGGCCGACGACCAGTGCCGCGAGCGCCATGAGCAGGACGCCGGCCTGCAGGGCGGGGAGGTCCTGCGCGTTGGCGGCGCCGAGGAGGTAGCGGCCGAGGCCAGGGATCGCGAAGACCTGTTCGACGGCGACGGCGCCGCCGAGCAGACCGATGAGCACGAGCCCCAGCTGGTCGACGACCGCGGCGGCGGCCCGGCGGAGGACCCCCGTGAGGATCACGCGGTGGCGTGCGCCGGCGAGCAGCCACACGCTGACCCAGCGTTCCTCGGTGACGCCGGAGACGGCGTCGGCCAGCAGGCGTCCCAGGAGGCCGCCCGCGGGGATGCCCAGGGCGAGCGCGGGCAGGATCGCGGTGTCGAGCCCGCTCCACCCGTAGGGCGGCAGCCACTGCAGCTGGACGGCGACCACGACGAGGAGGGTGCTGGCGAGGAGGAACTCGGGCAGCGCGGTGAGCGCTACCCCGACGGGTCCCGAACCGCGCTGCGGGCGGTCGCGGAGCACCCGTAGTGCGGCGGGCGTGACGATGGCGGCCACGATGACGAGCGCGACGACCGCCGCGAAGGCGGTGAGGGTCATGGAGACGCCGAGCGCGTTCCAGACCCCCGGCCCGATCTCGCCGCCGCTCACCCAGGAGGTGCCGAGGTCGCCCCGGAGCACGCCCGACCACCAGCGGAGGCTGGTGACGACGGGGCCGCCGTCGAGCCCGAGCTCTGCGCGGACGGCGGCGAGCGCCTCCGGCGTCGGCTCGAGCTCGGCGTAGCGGGCGCGGAGCACCGAGGCGGCGGGGTCGCGCTGCGAGAGCCAGGGCAGCGCCCCGGCGACGAGCAGCAGCGCGATCCCGCTGACGAGCCGGGAGGCGATCCCGAGGGCGTTACTGTGCCGCATCGAGGTGGGTGTCGGCGGTGATGAGGATGCGCTCACGTGGGTCCCGGGCGGCGTCCACCACCTGCTGCGACTCGCCCTGGATGACCCGCTCGTGCAGGAGCGGGATAGCGGCGTCGGTGGCGAGCACCGCGGCCTCCGCGGCCATGCTGGCACGCTGGCGGTCCTCACCCGGTTCGGTCTGCGCGGCGCGGCTGATGGCCTCGTCGACGTCAGGGCTGCACAGCTGGGCGATGGAGAACCCGCCGTCGCAGGTGAAGTCGGAGGCGAGGTAGGCGACGGGGTCACCGGAGTCGAGCACCGTGGCGCGGGAGAGGATGAACGCGTCGAACTTGCCGTCCAGCGCGTCGGCCTCGATGAACTGGTACTCGCGGACGTCCTGCTGCACGTCGAAGCCCGCGGCCTCCAGCTGCTGCTCGAGGATGACGGCGACCTCCGGCAGCTCGGCCCGGTCGGTGAACGTGCCGAGCGTGATCTTCACGCCGTCGACCTCGGACGGCGTCGCGCGGCCTTCGAGCACGTCCTGGTAGGCGGGCTCGTCGCGGTACCCGGCCGCCCACGGCAGTGCCGGCCCGAGCAGGCCCTCGGCGACGTCGGCGCGGCCCTCGTAGACGGACTCGATGATCGCCGCGCGGTCTACGGCCTCCCGTGCGGCGGCCCGGACGGCGGGGTCCGCGAACGGGCCGGACTCGGTGTTCAGGTACAGCGTGTTGGTACGCGGCATGGGGACCTCGGTGATGAGGTCCTCATCTATGGACGCTGCCTGCCCGGCCGGGATCGCCTCGACGACGTCCGCCTCGCCCGTCCGCAGGGCAGCAGCACGGGCCGTGCCGTCGGGCACGTACCGCACGTCGATCCCCGCAGCCTGCGCGGGCTCGCCCCAGTAGCCGTCGAAACGCTCGAGCGTCGCCCCGACGACGCCGTCGATCGCCGTCAGCTCGAACGGACCGGTACCCGTACCGGTCGGGTCGACGCCGCTGTCGGTGTAGGCCTCTGCGTCGAGGATCGCCAGCTGCGGGCTGGAGAGCCGGTGCGGCAGGAGCGGGTCGGGCTCGGCGGTCGTCAGGACGACGTCGTCGCCGTCGGCCTCGACCGTCAGGTCGACGCCGTCGAGGATGCGTGGGACCGGGCTGGCGTCGATCGCGTGCTGGAGCGAGTTGACCACCGACTCGGTGGTGAGCTCGTTGCCGTTGTGGAACAACACACCCTGGCGGACGGCGAACCGCCACGTGGTGTCGTCGACCTGCTCCCACTCGGTGGCGAGCGCGGGCAACGCCTCCCCCGCCTCGTCGAGGACGACCAGCGTCTCGGCGGTGGCCCAGCGCGAGAGCTTGAAGGCGTCGTCGCTCAGGGGGCTGAGGCCGGAGCGCGGGGGCTGCAGCATCGCGACGGAGATCCGCTCGTCGGACCCCGCACCGCCGGCCGGGGCCGGCTCGGAGAAGCACGCGGTGAGCAGGGACAGCGACAGCGGGATCGTCACGAGCGCGAGGAGCCGGCGAGGCATGGGACGGCGCTTCAGGGGGTTCATCGGATGGTTCCGTTCATAGGGCGGGAGCGGTGATCGTGAGCGTGCGGGTGCAGCGCTCTGCGACCGCGGGGTCGTGCGTGACCAGGAGGAGCGCGATGCCCAGCTCCTGGGTGATGGACAGCAGTGCCGCCGAGACGGCGCTCGCCGTGTCGGCGTCGAGCGCGCTGGTGGGTTCGTCGGCGACGAGGACGGCGGGGCCTGGTGCGACCGCGCGGACGATCGCCGCGCGCTGGGCCTGCCCGCCGGAGACCTCCGACGGCCGGCGTCCGAGCAGCTCCAGGTCGAGCCTGGCCAGCTGTGCGGCCCGGTGCACCCGGGACCGGGTGTCGCGGTCGCCAGTGAGCCTGCGCACTGCCTGCTCGATGGACCGGCCGAGCGTCCAGCGCGGCACGAACGCGGCGAGCGGGTCCTGCGGGACACCCTGGACCAGGCGGCGCTCGCTCCGCGACGGGCGGCCCGAGGGTGTGCACCACTCGTTGCCGCCGACCAGGACGCGGCCCCCGGCCGGGGTCCGCAGGCCCAGGGCGATGTCGGCGAGCGTCGACTTGCCGGCACCGGACCGGCCGACCACCGCCACGGACTCGCCGGGGCGGATGTCGAGGCTCGTCGGGGCAAGGACCGCGCGGGCCTGGGCGCCGCGGCCGTGGACGGCGGTCACGCGCTCGATGGTGAGCGTCGGCGCGGTGAGCTGCGCGGTCACCGGCTGCTCCCTGGTTCGGCGCCCAGTTCGGCGTCCGGTCCCGCGCCCGGGGCGAGCTCGGTCACGACGCCGTCGGACACCGCGAGGTGACGGGCGCCGAGCGCCCGGACCACCGCGATGTCGTGCGTGGCGACGACGAGCGTCTGCCGTGGGCCGACGATCTCCTCCAGCAGGCGGAGCGTCTGGTCCCGGGACTCGTGGTCGAGCGCGCTGGTCGGTTCGTCGGCGAGGACCAGCGGTGCGTCGGTCAGGGCCGCGAGCGCCACGCTCGCGCGCTGCGCCTGGCCGCCCGAGAGCTCGGTGGGACGCCGCCGGTGGAGCGCGGGATCGTCGAGCCCTACCGCGGCGAGCACCGTGCTGATCCGGGCCGGGTCGGCCCCGGTCACCATCCGCAGCTGGCGGGCGAGCGGGATGAGCGGATGCAGCGCGTCGAGGCCGCGCTGCGGGACGAAGCCGATGCGTCGGAGCTGCGTGGTGCGCTCCCCGGTGAAGCGGAGGCCGGCCGGCCACCGTCCGGTGAGGGTGCTGAGCAGGAGCGACTTGCCGCTACCGGACGGCCCGGTGACCGCGATGCGCTGCCCCGCGAGGACCTCGAGGGAGTCGATCGCGAGGAGCTTCGTACCGTCGGCGGTGCGCACCTCGGCGTCGCGCAGGGACAGGATCGGGCGGTCTACCTGATCCAGCCCGTCGACGCTGTCCTCGTGCTCGCGGACGGGCTTGATCAGGTTGTGACTCATATTGAGAATCATTATCGCCAGACTGGCGATTTATTGGCAAATGCCGCAGCCCGGCAGGTGATGGCCTGCCGGTCAGAGCAGGCCGGCGAGACCGAGCGCGAGACCGAGCAGGGCACACACCCCCAGCGTGCGCAGCACCGACCAGCGCATAACGAACAGCAGCAGCGCCGCGACGACGGCGATGCCCAGCGCGGCGGGCTGGATCGTGGTGAGGTCGGGGACGTCGAACGTCAGCGGACCGGCGGACCAGGGGTTCGAGGCGGCGAAGAGGGTGTGGGTGGTGAAGTAGAGGGCGAGGTTGGCGATGACGCCCACGACCGCCGCGGTGATGGCCGTCAGGGCGGCGCTCAGCGTCCGGTTGCCCCGGAGCCGCTCGACGTAGGGCGCGCCGAGGAAGATGAAGAGGAACGACGGCACGAAGGTCACCCAGGTCGTCAGCAGCGCGCCCAGTACGGCCGCCGCCCACGGGTCGAGGTCGCCGGGGTTGCGGTAGGCGCCGAGGAACGCGACGAACTGCACGACCATGATCAGCGGCCCGGGTGTGGTCTCGGCCAGCGCCAGGCCGCGCGTCATCTCACCGGGCGTGACCCACGCGTAGGTCTGCACCGCCTGCTGCGCGACGTAGGCAAGCACCGCGTAGGCGCCGCCGAACGTCACCAGGGCACTGCCCGAGAAGAACAGCCCCTGCTGGGTGAACACGCTGTCGACCCCCGTCAGCAGCGCGACCGCCAGCACCGGGAGCGACCACGCCAGGACGCCCAGCACCAGGACGCGCAGGGCCCTACGGCCGGACGGCTTCTCGGTGTGCAGGGCGTCGTCGGGGATGAGCGGGGCAGGGCCGTCGGCCTGGTCGCCGCGCGGCTTGGTGGCGATCCAGGCCGGTGCGTAGCGGTGCACCAGCCACCCGATCACACCGGCGCCGAGCACGACGAGCGGGAACGGCACCGCGAAGAAGGTCAGTGCCACGAAGGCCACGATCGCGAGGACCACGAGCGCAGGGCTCGTCAGGGCCCGCTTGCCCACCCGGAGCACCGCCTGGACCACGATGGCCAGGACGGCCGGTGCGAGGCCGGCGAACACGGCAGAGACGACGGTGGTCTCGCCGAAGGCGACGTAGATCGCCGACAGGAGCAGCAGCGCGAGCATCCCCGGCAGCACGAACAGGCCGCCCGCGACCAGGCCCCCGCGCCAGCCGTTGAGCAGCCAGCCCGTGTAGACGGCGAGCTGCTGCGCCTCGGGTCCGGGCAGGAGCATGCAGTAGTTGAGCGCGTGCAGGAACCGGCCCTGCCCGATCCACCGCTTCTCGTCCACGAGGGTGCGCTGCATGACGGCGATCTGCCCGGCCGGGCCGCCGAACGTCTGCCACGAGATCGCGAACCAGGCGCGCACCGCAGTCCGGAACGGGATCAGGTCTCGCGGTGGCGACGCGGCCGCAGAGGTCGCGCCGGTCTCGTCGTCAGTCATGTCGCTCGTCACGCACAGATATAACCACGCCCATCCGTCCCGTACGCCGGGCGAATTGGGCCCTTTTTTGACAGAATGACCGTATGGCCCCCAGGGCCAGCAACTGATCGACAACACATCCGCCGAACCACCCAGGCGAAGCACCCCCCATATCGCTCCGCACACAGGGTGAATATCAACCGGAAATTCATGCCTCTGCATGGATACTTTCTCCGTATGCCCGCCAACAGACCCGGGCAAGACCAGGTGAAGGATCGATATGCCGCCCAGCACCACCAGCTCCGTTCTCGAGGAGATCGAAACGTCGATCTGCCGGCAGTACGGCACACACTCCCCCCACACCGCTGACACCCACCCGACGGCAGACGGCGAGTACACCGCCGTCGTCGACCAGCCCGCGCTGCCCGGAGCCATGGAGACCACCAGGTCCCGGGTCTGCCGCGGAGCAGCCGTGGACCTCTCCGATCGCTGGGCGTTCTTCGACGACCTGGCGCCCGCCGCCGCCTTCGTCCGCGCGGGCCGCATGTCCAACATGATGTCGTCATGGGACCTGTTCGAGGCAGCCGAGGTCCGGGTCTTCTGCGCCAGGCACCACCGCGAGGAGGCAGCCCTCCTGCTGGGCCGTCAGGTCTACGAACGATCCGAGATCGACGCGCACGCCGCGCGGTTCGCCGCGACGACCTCGGCCCGGACGCACGCCGCCGCCTGGCTCGGAACGCTGCTGCGGAGCTCTCCGGCCAGGTAGCGGCACCAGCTCAAAGGTCCGCTTCGATCAAGCAGCTCGGCATTGTTCTGGCTCCCCATCCAGGCCGAACCGCTTGGTCGAAGCGGACCTCGGCAGACCGGTCCGGCGTCAGCTGGTCCCCGGCCGCGTCAGAGCACCCGCGATGAGCAGGGACAGCGCACCCTCCAGGCCGGAGCCCAGGTCCAGCTGGACGGCGGCCAGCGTGGGGTCGGCGTCGTACGCCGCGAGCGTGCTGGCGGACGGCCTCGAGTACGTCGACATCGCGCCGGCCAGGACCAGCGTCGTCATGCATACCGTCCTGGCGTTGTCGCCGAGCTCAGGCAGGTGATGGTGGAGCAGCTCGACGACGGTCCCGAGGTTGGCGACGGCTGACCGCTTGTGGCGCAGGACGACGTCGACGGACACGTTGTGCTCGAGGACGCCCGCCTGCGCGTTGGCGAGGTCGCACAGCACCGTGTGGCGAGCCAGCGACCGGCCGAGGATCGCGGCCATCTGGTCGCCGCGCTCCCCCGCCGGGAGCCGCGCATCGACGCCGGCGGCGAGCTCCTGCGACACCTCGGCGATCCACACCTCCAGGGCGTCTGTCAGCAGCTCGAGCAGCACCTCCTCACGCGACTCGAAGTAGCGCAGCACGTTGGACTTCGCCAGCCCGACCCGCCGGCTCAGCTCGTTGAGACCCACCTCGGACGCCGGCATCTCGTCGAGCATCGACCTCGCCGTGTCGAGGATGGCGCGACGCCGGATCTCCCGCTGCTCCTCGCTGCGTGCTCGCTGAAACGTCATGTCCGCCAGTTTACAGACCGCCAGTCTATTGACAACAGACCGCAGGTCTCTTACGGTCGGAAGCACAACAGACCAGTGGTTCGTAAAAAGGGGCATGACCATGACCGAGCAGTGGGCCGAGCAGAACATCCCTGACCAGCAGGGACGGGTAGCCGTCGTGACCGGCGCCAACACGGGCCTGGGCTTCGAGACCGCGCGGGCCCTCGCCGAGCACGGTGCGCGGGTAGTCCTGGCAGTGCGCGACGCCGAGAAGGGCAAGCAGGCAGCGGCCCGTATCTCCGGCGACGTCACGGTGCAGGCGCTGGACCTGACGTCGCTGGAGTCCGTCCGCGACGCCGCTGCGGAGCTGCACACCAAGCACGCCACTATCGACCTGCTGATCAACAACGCCGGCGTGATGATGCCGCCCAAGCAGACCACGCGAGACGGGTTCGAGCTGCAACTCGGCACCAACCACCTCGGCCACTTCGCGCTGACGGGGCTGCTGCTTGACCTGCTGCTGCCGGTGCCGGGCTCCCGGGTGGTGACCGTCAGCAGCATCGCCCACCGCACCGGGGGCGCCGCGATCCACTTCGACGACCTGCAGTGGGACCGGTCCTACGACCGGAGCGCGGCCTACGCACAGTCGAAGCTCGCGAACCTGCTGTTCACCTATGAGCTGCAGCGTCGCCTGGCCTTGCGGGGCACCACGGTCTCCGTCGCCGCCCACCCCGGCCTCTCCAACACCGAGCTGGGTCGCGACCTACCCGCCGTCGTCCGCCTGATCGCACCCGTCATCGGGCCGCTGATCAGCCAGCCCGCTGCGATGGGGGCGCTCCCGACCCTGCGTGCCGCCACGGACCCGGCGGCCCTGGGCGGGCAGTACTACGGCCCGGGCGGAAGGGGCGAGTTCCGCGGTCACCCTGCAGTGGTCCCGTCCAGCCCGCAGTCCTACGACCGGGCCCTGCAGCAGCGGCTGTGGTCAGTGTCCGAGGAGCTCACCAGCGTGAAGTTCCCCGAGACGCAGCCGAATCTGGCGGAGCGGACCAAGTAGCCGTCCCGGCTGGCCTATCCAGCGACTCCTACACACTGCACGGCATCAGCGGCGTGTCGCATGCAGTGTGTAGGGGTCGCTCACACGAGCCACCCTCGCAGTGGCGCAAGCCGGCCCGGCACGAAGGTTCTCGTGCCGGGCCGGTTCACCCGCCGGCCGGATCACCGGCCGTCAGCGGTTTCCTGCTACTGCTTGTCAGGCATCTTGCCCATGGCCGTGGCTGCGGCCATGGCGAGCTCACGTCGACGCCGGATCAGTACCGCACCGGCTCCGAGCAGGAGCATCGAGATGGTGACCAGGGTGGCGACGTCCGCACCGGTAGTGGCCAGACCGCCCGAGCCGGAGCCCGAACCGTTGCCATTCCCGTTGCCGTTGCCGTTGCCGTTGCCGTCACCGTTGCCATTCCCGTACCCGTTGCCGTTCCCGTCACCGTTGCCACCACCGGTGGACGTCAGCGCCACCTTGAACGAGGCAGCCGCAGAGTCCCCGATCGTCTGGCTGGTGGCGGTTCCGATGTACGAACCCGCCTTCTGCCCGGGCGGGACGATGAAGGTCCACTCGACATTGCCCGACTCGTCCGCGGCCGCGGCCTGCAGCCGGACCGACGTCGAGCGGATCACGCCGACGACCATCTCACCCGGCTCGAAGCCCGAGGCGTAGAGCGTCTGGCTCGCACCAGGCTTCACCGAGTCCTTCTCGAACCAGGCGGTCAGCGTCCTGGAATCAGGTCCCGTCACAGTGATCGGCACCTCGGCACCGTCGCTGCCGTCCTCGGGCTCCGCGACGATGACGTGCACGCCGGGATCCGCGTCGTCCGGGATCTGGATGGTGACCGTGAACCCGCACGACTCGTCCGGGGTCACGGTGACGGGGTCGCCGACAGGGTCACCCGATGCGTCGGTCAGCGTGACGCTGACCTCGACACCTGCGGGGAAGCCCGTACCGGTGACGGTTACCTCGCCACCCGGCTCGACGGTCGTCGGGTCGGCGACCAGGGTCGGGTCCGTGCACTCCTCCCCGGGGTCAGAGCCAGGCTCGACCGTGAGCGGCGCCGTGGCACCCTCGCTGCCGTCCTCGGGCTCCGCCACTACCTCGTAGTCACCAGGTTCGGTGCCCTCGGGGATCGTGTAGTCGGTGGAGAAGCCACAGTTCTCGTCCGGAGTGACCGTGACCGGCTCACCCACCGGGTTGCCCTCGGCGTCGGTGAGCTGGATCGTGACGTCGACCCCGGCCGGGAAGCCGGTGCCTACCACCGTCACGGTCGTGCCGGCCGGTGCGGAGCTCGGCGTCACCGTCAGTTCCGGCGCCGACTCGCACTGCTCGGCACCAGTGATCACCGTCAGCGGCGCCTCGGCGGGCGTACCCGTCGTGTCGTCAGTTCCGACGACGGTGAAGTCGCCGGGCTCGGCGTCCTCGGGCACAACCAGCGGCGTCGTGAAGCCACCGTTCTCGTCCGTGTCGACAACTATCGGGTCACCGACGGGGTTGCCGTCAGCATCCGTGAGTTGGACCGTCACGGTCGAGTCGGGCGTGTAGCCCTCGCCGGTCACCGTCGTGGTGCCACCCGGCGCGACCTCCGCCGGAGCCACCGTGATCGACGGGTCGATGTCCGCGGGCTCGACCGTGAGCGGCGCCGTGGCACCCTCGCTGCCGTCCTCGGGCTCCGCCACTACCTCGTAGTCACCAGGTTCGGTGCCCTCGGGGATCGTGTAGTCGGTGGTGAACGAGCAGTCCTCGTCCGGAGTGACCGTGACCGGCTCACCCACCGGGTTGCCCTCGGCGTCGGTGAGCTGGAGCGTCACGTCCACGCCGGCCGGGAAGCCGGTGCCGACGACCGTGACGTCCGTGCCCGCCTGTGCCGAGCTCGGTGTCACCGTGAGCTCCGGTGCCGACGCGCACTGCTCGGCACCGGTGACCACCAGCGGCGCGGTAGCGCCCTCGCTGCCGTCCTCGGGCTCCGCCACTACCTCGTAGTCACCGGGCTCGGTGCCTTCCGGAACCGTGTAGTCGGTGGTGAAGCCACAGTTCTCGTCCGGAGTGACCGTGACCGGATCGCCCACCGGGTTGCCCTCGGCGTCGGTCAGCTGAACCGTGACGTCGACGCCGGCCGGGAAGCCGGTGCCTACTACCGTCACGGTCTCGCCG
Organism: Promicromonospora sp. NPDC023805; assembly: GCF_040639635.1. NCBI lineage: Bacteria > Bacillati > Actinomycetota > Actinomycetes > Micrococcales > Promicromonosporaceae > Promicromonospora > Promicromonospora sp. NPDC023805. The sequence continues at coordinate 131,444 of NZ_JBFAAH010000016.1, forward strand.
GCCGGCACAGAGCTGGGTGCCACTGTGATCGCGGGTGCCGACTCGCACTGCTCGGCACCTGTGATCACGGTCAGCGGCGCTTCGGCGGGCGTACCCGTCGTGTCATCCGTTCCGACGACGGTGTAGTCGCCGGGCTCGGCGTCGTCCGGCACCACGAGCGGCGTCGTGAAGCCACCGTTCTCGTCCGTGTCGACGACTATCGGGTCACCGACGGGGTTGCCATCGGCATCCGTCAGCTGCACCGTCACGGTCGAGTCAGGCGTGTAGCCCTCACCCGTCACCGTGGTCGTGCCACCCGGCACGACCTCCGCCGGGTCGACCGTGAGCGACGGCGCGATGTCCGCGGGCTCGACCGTGAGCGGCGCCGAAGCACCCTCGCTGCCGTCCTCGGGCTCCGCGACGACCTCGTAGTCACCGGGCTCGGTCCCCTCAGGAACCGTGTAGTCGGTGGTGAAGCCACAGTCCTCGTCCGGAGTGACCGTGACCGGCTCACCCACCGGGTTGCCCTCGGCGTCGGTCAGCTGGACCACGACGTCGACGCCGGCCGGGAAGCCGGTGCCCACAACCGTCACGGTCTCGCCGGCCGGCACAGAGCTCGGCGTCACGGTGAGCTCCGGTGCCGACTCGCACTGCTCGGCACCAGTGATCACGGTCAGCGGCGCCTCGGCGGGCGTATCCGTCGTGTCGTCGGTGCCGACCACCGTGTAGTCACCCGGCTCGGCGTCGTCCGGCACCACGAGCGGCGTCGTGAAGCCACCGTTCTCGTCGGTGTCGACAACTGTCGGGTCACCGACGGGGTTGCCGTCGGCGTCCGTGAGCTGCACCGTCGCCGTGGAGTCGGGCGTGTAGCCCTCACCCGTCACCGTCGTCGTGCCACCCGGCACGACCTCTGCCGGGTCGACGGTGATCGACGGGTCGATCGCCGGCGCCTCGGTCACCACGAGCGGCGCCTCGGCGGGCGTACCCGTCGTGTCGTCGGTGCCGACCACCGTGTAGTCACCCGGCTCGGCGTCCTCGGGGACGCAGAGCTCCGTGGTGAACGCACCGGTCTCGTCGGTCTCGGCGACGACCGGCTCACCCACTGGGTTGCCGTCGGCGTCCGTGAGCTGCACCGTGACCGTCGAGCTGGGCGTGTAGCCGGAGCCGGAGACCTCCGTGCAGTCGCCCGGAGCCACCTCCGCCGGATCGACGCTCAGCTCCGGGGTGATCGCGGACGGCGGAGTCACGACGAGCGGTGCCTCGGCAGGCGTATCCGTCGTGTCGTCCGTGCCGACCACCGTGTAGTCACCCGGCTCGGCATCCTCTGGCACCACGAGCGGCGTCGTGAAGGCGCCGTTCTCGTCGGTGTCCACCGTGATCGGCTCACCGACGGGGTTGCCGTCGGCGTCCGTGAGCTGCACCGTGGCCGTGGCGTTCGGCGTGTAGCCCTCACCGGTCACCGTCGTCGTGCCGCCCGGGGCCACCTCGCCCGGGTCGACCGCCAGGGTCGGAGCGATGGCCGCCAGGTCGCAGGCGTCGATCCGCACGCCGGCGTTGCCGAGGCCGATCCGGCCGGCGTCCGCCGCCTGGACGAGTCCAAGGCTGAGCGCGGACACCTCGAGCTGGCCGAGCATCTCCACGCCGCCTGCGGTGGTGCAGGTAGCCGTCTCCTGGTGGTTGATCTGCAGCGAGACGAACTGCACCACTATGTCGAACACGGGCGACAGCGCGGCACCGATCGTCCCGGTGATGCCCGACTTGATGTCGTTGATCAGCAGCTCGAAGATCTGGTCGCCCGCGTCGCTGATGATGAGGTCGTAGACGGCGCCGAAGATCGGCGCGGCCGCGTTGCCGAGGCCGTTGATCGTCGTCGCCAGCAGCGCGCCGGTGACCGCCTGGACACCGGTGCTGTTGTTGACGACCTGCGGGAAGTCGCCGTTCACGGCGTCCGCCAGCGGTACCGACCAGGACACGTCGAGCGTGCCGAGCGGCGACTGGTCGAAGAACGCGATGTCGATCGTCACCGCGTTCAGGGAGTCCTCGATCGCACCGATCAGGATGCGCGTGGCCTCCTGCATGATCTCGTGGATGCCCTCGGCGATCTGCGGGTACGTCTGGTCGTCGATCACCTCGTAGTTGGGGGCGAGACCGTTCATACCCGCGTCGTCACCACCACCCCAGGGGTCGTTGCCCTCGACCAGGTGCTCCAGGTGGACCTGCAGCTCACCGGTGGAGAGGTCGAGGGTCACGAGCTGGTTCGCCGACGTGATCGGCTCCCCCACGACGGACTGGAACAGCGTCTCCTGCATGTCCGAGTCGACGGTGACCGTCGGCTCCGGGATGCCAGGGACCGCGGCCAGCAGCGCCGTCAGCGCCGAGATGTCGAGCGTGTCGTTGACCAGCGTCTCGATCTGCGTGTCGATCGCGCCGCCGATGTCGTAGATGGTGTCGGCAGCGCCCTCGACGACCGGGGAGTGCAGGCGCAGGGTGCCGTCGCCGAGGCGGTACTGCCCCGGTCCGGTCACGCCGCCGTCGGGGTCGAGGATCACGCCGTCCTCGGCGATGACCTCGGCGCCGAGGGCGCCCAGCTCGATCGTCAGCTCGTCGACCACCGCGTCGGTGATGCCGTCCACGCCGACGAGCCTCGCCAGCGAGAGCACGTCGATGGACGCGGTGCCGAAGGAGTCCTCAGCGCCGTCCAGCGTGATGCCGCCGTCGGCGCCCAGCAGGCCGGACACGGCATGCGCGTCCACGGGACCGGATGCCTCGCTAGTGCTGGCGAGCACGCCGATCTGTCCGAAGTCAAGGAACTGGTCCACCGGAAGCTGGATGTCGCCGAGCGCGAGCACCTGGGAACCCAGGAGGTCGACGTTCAGGTTCTCCGTGTTCGGGCCGGGGTTGCTGAGCGATCCGGCGTCGGAGGTTGCCGCACCCAGCAGCTCCTGCTGCATGAGCTCGGACGCCAGCACGCTGGCGGCCGCTTCCGAAGGCTCGTCGGGGTAGTTGTCCACGGCGACGGCGGGAACGCCGACCGCTGTGATCAGGAGCGCTGAGGCGGCGACTGCGGCGAGGCCCCGGCGCAACGTCGCGCCACCTCGCACTCGCCCTCGGGAATCTCGCCTTCGAATGAACGGCACATGCGTCGAGATCAAGAAGATCACTCCTCACGTTCGCGCCTGCTGCAACGGCGTCGGAATTGCTGTGACGCGCACCAGATCCGGTACGTGCCCGCCCTCAGAAGACACAGGAATGAAATGTTCTGCCACGCGTGAACGGCAATCATGCACGAGCGCACTGCCACGCATCACGAAGTGCGTCGATGCAACCAAGGACAACTCGGCGCACAAAGGACGGGGAATTCCGGTCACTGACCCAGCAAACGACGAAAGAGGGTGAAAAGGAGCGGGTGAAAAATACCTCAGCCGTTACCGGCGAGCCAGCCGGGCGGGTCGACCTCGGCCAGCTCCAGCAATTCCTTGCGGTCCCTTACCCGCAAAAGCACATAGATCTGGCGCAGGCGATTAGCGACAGTGCGCTCGGAGACATATGCGGCCTCCGCGATCCGCGCATTGGTGACACCCCGGAGCGCCAGGCGGACGAACTCGCGATCGTTCCCGCTCAGCCGAGCCCAGCCTGGACCGTCCGAGGTGCCGAAGCCGGCGAGGCACGCGTCGATCGCCTTGCGCCAGCCGGGTGTGCCGGCCAGCCGGGCGAGCACCCGGCCCTCGGTCAGCGCAGGCTCGGAGGCGGCCCGGTCCCCGTGCGCCAGGCAGTACCGCCCGTAGGCGACGAGGGACCGCAGCCGCTGCCACGGCGAGACCAGGTGCGAGGCAGGCAGCCAGTCCTCGACGCCGTCCTTCCGCGTACCTGCGGCCGCCAGCATGGCCCGCAGCCGCGCGTAGGCCGCACCGGTGTCCGCACCGGCCCGTTCCTGGGGCTCGATCGGCGGGTCGGCGAGCGCCGCCCGGGGCACCTCGCCATGTAGACCTCTCGAGGCCAGGACCGCCTCGACCAGGTCGGCGCGGGCCTGGACCCGGCCCCGGTAGGGCCACTGGCAACGTTCGAGCCCGAGGGCCAGGAGCTCGGCGGCCCGTTCGGCCTGCCCGACGGCGAGATGTGCCGTGCCGAGGTCCACGGCGAACTCGCCGAGCGCCCTGGTCGACCACGCCTCGGCCGACAGCGGCACCGAGCTGGTCGGCGCCCTGCCGTCGAGCATCGCGTCCGCGGCGGCTCGCAGCCCTTGGACCGGGAGCCAGTCCGCGACGCTGGGACGAAGGTCGGTCACCTGCGCGAGGCACTGCCGGACGTCGGCAGCGCACCCCTCGAACATCGCGACCCTGGCGGCGGCGAGGTGCCGTGCCACGACCTCCGCGACGGTCCTGCCGGAGGACGTGCCCGACTCGCCGTCCAGGAGCCGCCGCGCTCCGGCCGCGTCGCCCAGCAGCAGCCGGGCCCGCACCTGGAGGCAGACGCCCACCCAGTCCAGGCGTCGCGTGGACCCGATCACCTCGAGGTCCGCACGAAGACCGGCAGGATCGGCCAGGCAGCCGGTGCGCTCGAGCTGGATCAGCGCGGCGGCGGCGCGTTCTCCGGCGGCACTCTGCGCGGGTTCGACGGCGGTCGCTCCGTACCACCACAGGTGATCCGTCCACTCCGGGCCGACCGTCGCGGGCGTCCACCAGCGGGCGCGGTCGTCCGCCCAGGTCGCGCCGCTCAGCAGCGTGAGGCCGACCGCCCGGGCCGCCGCACGTGGTTCCCGCTCGCCTGCGGAAAGCCCGTCGACGGCGTCCAGGTGCAGCCCGTTCAGGATCACCTCGGCGAGAGTGGCGGCGACCGGGAAGGCTGGTCGTTCGCGGTCGGCTGATCCGCCGTCGGCTGATCCGGTGCCGGTCGGCCCGCCGTCGGCCGCCTCGCGGGCCTGCTCCCGGCAGAGCAGTGCGAGCAGCGGGTAGCGCGCGGCCAGCCGGTTCACGTCGCCGGGTCCCGGCGGAACCGAGATGGTGCCGAGCCCGACGCTCCACAGCGCGGAGTCGTCGACCGTGCGGTCCAGCACGCCGGCCGCCGCCAGGACCGGATGGTTCGCGAGACGGGACGTCGCGGCTTCGTCGAGCCCGCCCAGCAGCACCTGGAAGGTACGCCGGGCCACCGGGCCGACGGCGTCCGGCCCGGGCCAGTGCTCGCCGCCGCGCCGCTGCCCTGGGCTGAGCCCGTCGGCGAGCTCGAGGGCGATCCGTGGGTTGCCCGAGCTCCACCAGTGCAGCCGTTCCGCGACGTCGGCGGCCAGCGGTGTCCGCAGCGCGGCGTCCAGCAGAAGTCGCAGCGACCGAGGGTCGAGCGGCCCGAGGTCGAGCACCTCGACGTCGTCGGGCAGCGGGCCTACCGGGACGTGCCGGGCAGCGGCCAGGATGCGCCAGCCGCGCTCGTGAACGAGGTCCCCCAGCTGCTGCAACCAGGCGGCCCGGCCGACCGAGAGCACGTCCAGGTCGTCGACGAACAGTATCCGGGGCCCGGTGTCCTCCGGTCCGACGGCGGAGCTCACCGCGTCCAGGAGGCCTGCCGCGTCGAGCTCGTGCCCCGGCACCGATCCGAGCGGCGCTGTTCCGACCGGCACCGAGTAGGCCGACAGGTCGAGATGCAGCCGGCCCGAGAGCGCCTGGGCGTACGGACGCGACGAGCACGACCGCACGACCCGCACCGCCGACGTCTGTGCGCCGATCCGGTGCAGCGCGGCCAGCACCGTGGCGCTCTTGCCGATACCGCTGAGACCGCTCACGACCAGGGTCGTGGGATCAAGACCGGTCACGAACGCTTCGATGAGACGCAGCTCCCGGTCCCGGCCGTGAACCACGCGATCCAGCCCCCCACCGCCCTGGTCCGGTGCCTGCCCCGACGATCCTGCCGACCAGCCGCCCGCCCAGGGCCCGTCCTCTGGATCCACGCTCGCTCCCTTTCAGGAAACTCCCATGACCTTCAATGGGCAATGCCAGAGGAAGCCTACGGCTGGTGCTCGTCTCCGCGACCGGAAGAGGGGCTTCGCCTCGTGCGTCAACCTAACTCGTGATACTCCTTTAACGGCCCCCAAGAGATCCTTTAACCGCCGTGGACAGATCCGAGCAACACGCACCACGAATGAACGCACCAACCGAGGGAGCGACGTGTGAAGGACGAGGCGAAGAAGTTCGCTATGCCCGTATCCGATCCGGTTTCTCACAGTTTCTTCCACAAAAGATCGTCCAATGAAAGATGGGTCCGCACCGGCTGGGCCGGCATTGTCGCCACCGTGACTGCGGGGGGCCTGCTTTTCACCGTTTCGGCGAATGTCCCACCCGGGCAGCTGTCCGACGGCGACGGCGAACGTTCCGCCGAGCACCACTCCACCGAGCACCACAGAGAGATCAGGGCCGAGCCGGTCGTCGTCCGGGCCGTCCCCGCGGACGTGAGCGTGGAGCAGATAGTGGTGCTCCTGGAGCGGGTCGAGAAGCTGGCACGCGAGCAGGGTCCGGACTTCAGCCCGACGATCGCGCAGGCCGCCGCCGAGCTCGGGATGCTGTACATGACCTACCAGGCGCAGCAGCAGCCGTCCGGCGAGCAGAACGGGGGCCTGCGCCTCCAGGACGCGCCGGTAGCGCGTGCCGCCGAGAAGGCCCAGAGCCCGCAGGGCGCCGAGGAGCCCGCGCGGCAGGAGGTCCTGTCGGCCGTTGCCGTGTCCCACGTGCGCGCTGAGGACGGCCACTCCCATGCGGGTAGCGAGCCGGACCCGGAAGGCGAGCCGCACGGGGTGGGCCCGGAGACCGGCCTCGTCACCTATGACCAGGTGATGGTCGCGGCGGTGCGGCTGGCGGGCATGCTGGACCAGTCGATGCCCGACGCTTCCGTCGACGTGCAGCACACGGACCAGTTCGAGGGCTCACCGCTGCTCGCGGGCGGTCCGGGGCGTCAGGGTTCCTCGCTGCGCTCGAACCTGCGCGACGTGGTCGCGGTGTTCGGCGACTCGACGGTCGGCTATGCCAACGGCCGGATCCCGGCAGCGGTGCTCTGCGACCTGGAGTTCGCGCCGGGGCACATGCTGCGCTGTGACGCAGCGGAGCGGCTGACGGCGTTGAGCAAGAAGTTCGAGCGGAAGTTCGGCTACCCGATCCCGATCACCGACTCCTACCGCACCTACGTGGAGCAGATCAGCCTCGCCGGTTCGAAGCCGCACCTGGCCGCAGTACCGGGCACGTCCAACCATGGCTGGGGCCTCGCGGTGGATCTCAGCGACCCGATCTCGGGCGGCGCGTCCCCGGAGTACACCTGGCTGCGGATACACGGCCCGGACTACGGGTGGGACAACCCGTCGTGGGCCCGGCTGGGCGGAACGAAGCCCGAGCCGTGGCACTTCGAGTTCTTCGCGGCCGGTCCGGTTCCCGACCGTGCGCTCGACCCGTCCGACGTCGACACGTGGGGCCCGACCTTCGCGTCGAGCGCCTCCGGGAGCGACGGTTCACGTTCCGCACCGGCGGCCGACCGCCGGCCGAAGGACGACGCTCCTGGTTCCGAGGCCCGTCAGCGGCCGACGAAGCCGAAGGACGAGCCGAGCACCAAGCCGCCGACGAAGAAGCCGGGCAAGCCCGTCGCGAAGCCCGGGCCCAAGCCGAGCCCGAGCGAACCCAAGCCCAAGCCCAAGCCGAGCAAGCCGGCGCCGAAGCCGACGACTCCCCCGGCCGGTCCGGTTCCGTCGCCCATCCCGTCGCCGAGCCCGTCACCGGCACCGGTTCCCTCGGATCCCGGCCAGGAGCCCCCCGGCTCCCCCGCGCCGTCACCCAGCCCGTCGGTACCCAGCCAGCAGCCGACGCCGCCGGAGACGTCGCCCAGCCCGTCGGCGCCGTCCGGTTCGCTGTCCGACCTCGCCGAAGACCTCGGCCTGAGCGAAGGCTGACCGGCTAGCTCCGCGACCCCTACACGCTGCATGGCGTCACCGGCGTGTCGCATGCAGTGTGTAGGGGTCGTTCACAGGAGACCCCGCACTCAGCGCACCGCGGTCGGCTCCGCCGGGACACCCAGGACGTGCCGGGTGAGGGCGTCGAGGACCGTGAGGCCGTCGGACGACAGCACCGACTCCAGGTGACCCTGGACCGAGGCGACACGCGGACCGCGCAGCGCGGTGAGCACGCCGTCCGCGTCGAAGGACGGTTCAAGGGCGAGCCGGGGCACCGGGCCGTCGTCGGCGGCGCTGGTGGTGGTGACGTGCGCACCGAAGGTGTTGTAGTAGCCGACGGCGGCCGTGCTGCCGAACACGTCGGCGTCGAGCCGCACGCCCTGGCGTGGCGCGGGGAGCGCGCGGATCGGGAAGCCGGCGAGGCCCGCGAGCACCTGGTGGCTGAGGCAGACCGCGAGCAGCGGCCGACCCGCGGCGACCCGCTCGTGGATGCGCCGCGCGATGGAGGCGATGCGTGGGTCCTCGTGGTCGCGCGGGTCGCCCGGCCCGGGGCCGAGCACGACGAGGTCGTCCGCGAGGACGTCGTAGTCGGCGTCCCACCGCACCATGCGGGTGTTCATGCCGAGGTGGCGCAGCTGGTGCGCGAGCATGGTCGTGAACTGGTCCTCGTGGTCGACGATCAGGACGCTGGGGCCGGTCAGGGCCGTCGCCGTCGCGGTGTGGGTGGCCTCCTGCGGGCGCACCCAGAACTCGGCGAGCTGGCCGTTGCGGACGGCCAGCGCCTCGGCGACGCCGGGCTGCGCGTTCAGGTCGACGGCGACGTCGGGCCCGGCGCCGCGCGGCACGAGCCCGAGCGAGGTCAGCACGCCGGACGCCTTGGCCCGCGTCTCCGCGACCTCGTGCTCGGGAACCGAGTGGCGCACGAGGGTCGCGCCCGCGGGGACGGACACCCGGCCGCCGTCGTGCAGATAGGCGGTGCGGATGAGGATCGGGGCGTCGAGCGAGTAGGCCGCGGGGCCGTCCGCCGAAGGATCAGCAGAGCAGGGCTCGGCGGCCTCAGGCTCGAACAGGGCGAGAAATCCCGAGTAGTAGCCGCGCGGGCGCGACTCGTGGCGGGTGATCACCGTGCAGGCGTTCTCCATGGGCGACCCGGTGACGGTGGGCGCGAACATCGTCTGGCGCAGCGCCTCGCGGGGGTCGAGGTCGGTCCGGCCCTCCAGCAGGTACTCGGTGTGGCTGAGCCGGGCCATCTGCTTGAGGTAGGGGCCGACGATGCGCCCGCCGTCCGGGCAGAGCGCGCTCATCATCTTCATCTCCTCGTCGACGACCATGAAGAGCTCCTCGTTCTCCTTGGTGTCGCGCAGGAACTCGAGGACGCCGTCGCGCGTGGGGCCCGTCGCGGGATGGCGGTAGGTGCCGCTGATCGGGTTCATCCGCGCGACGCCGTCGTGCAGGGTCAGGTGCCGCTCGGGCGTGGCGCCCGCGAGGGACAACGCCTCGCCGTCGGACGCCGGAGCGTGCACCGCGAAGGTCCAGTACGAGCCGATCTCGTGCGTGAGGAGCGCACGGAACCACGACGTCAGCGTGCGCACGGGCGCGGCGGAGGTGCGCGCCTCGAAGCGGCGCATCACGACGAAGTTGGCGCCGGCGCCCTGCCCGATCTCGTCGTCGATGACGCGGCGCACGATGCCCGCGTACTCGTCGTCGGGGATGTCGAAGCCGAGCGGCTCGGCGGCGACCGGCTCGGGCGGGAGCGCGGCGATCGCGTCGGCGACGGAGACCCGCTCCGACTCGCGGACGACTATGCAGCGCAGCGGGGCGCCGTCGTCGTGCACGGTGAACCCGCGCTCGACCGCCTGGCGGAACGGGACGGTCGCGAGCACCGGCGCGCCGTCGAGCGGGATGTCGCCCAGGAGGTCGACGTCGACAACGTCGCCGACCAGCACCTCGACCTCGAGGCTGCCCTCGCGGCGCAGGAGCGCGAACGGGAGGGTGCCGTCGGAGGCCAGGACACGGCTGAGAAGGGGGTGGTTGCTGGTGGCGGGGCTACGGCTGTCGGACATGCGGGGCCTCTCGGTTCGGGGTGCCCCGCCCCGGTCCGCAGCCTCGTGAAAACACGAACGACCACCTCGGAGCGAGGCGGTCGTGGACGTGTGTGGATGCGTCGCGGCTCGCCTATTCGGCGGGCCACCAGTCCTGGCATGTCAGGTGCGACGTCATGGCCGGAACGCTAGCCGGACAACGTGCGAGATGTCCACAGGTAGCCGCACGGCCGGTACCATCCGGGTATGCACAAAGCGATACGCCCCAGCCACACGACGCTCTCTTGACTGGTCGAACAAGCTCCAGCGGACCCGCACCGGCGATGACCTCCGACGTCCGGTCACGGACGTCCGCCTCGCCCACCGTCTCGACGACGGGAATCACGGTCTACGGCTGCGGAGCAGACGAGGCAGCCCTGTTCCGGACGATGGCGCCCCGCTTCGACGTCGAGCCCACGATCATCGATGCCGCGCTGACGGAGGAGACCGCAGACCTTGCCCTCGGCAACAGCTGCGTCAGCGTCGGTCACAAGACGCAGATCACCAATCCCACGCTGCTCGCGCTGAGCCGGGTCGGGGTCGAGTACATCTCCACGCGGAGCGTCGGCTACAACCACATCGACGTGCCGTACGCGAACAGTGTCGGGATCACGGTGGGCAACGTCGCCTACTCCCCCGACAGCGTCGCCGACTACACGCTGATGCTGATGCTGATGACCGTGCGCCAGATGAAGTCCGTGCTGCTCCGCGTCGAGGCCCATGACTACCGCCTGAGCGAGACGCGCGGCCGGGAGCTGCGCGACCTGACGATCGGCGTCGTCGGGACGGGGCGGATCGGCACGGCGGTCATCGACCGCCTGCGCGGCTTCGGGTGCCGCGTCCTGGCCTACGACACGCGCGCCGCGACCTCGGACGACCACGTCCCCCTCGACAACCTGTTCCGCGAGAGCGACATAGTCACCCTGCACACCCCGCTGACGGCGGCAACGCACCACCTCCTCGACCGGCGGCGCATCGCGCAGCTGAAGCCCGGCGCCTACGTCATCAACACCGGCCGGGGGCCGCTCCTGCACACCGAGGCTCTGCTCGAGGCGCTGGAGAGCGGGCACCTGGGTGGCGCCGCGCTGGACGTCGTCGAGGGTGAGGAGGGGGTCTTCTACGCGGACCGCCGGCACAAGCCCCTCGACGACGGAGCGCTCGCACGGCTGCACGGGCTGCCGAACGTCGTCATCACGCCGCACACGGCGTACTTCACGGATCACGCGCTGGCGGACACCGTCGAGAACAGCCTGATCAACTGCTTGAACCACATAAGTATCTGAACCACTGATATTTGACCTGCTCATATTTGCCCGGCTCGACTGCCTGAAACTACGAGAGCGAGAAACTGCATGTCCAAGCTCAATGTCGGAATCCTCTTCGGCGGCCTCTCCGAGGAGCACCCGATCTCCGTGAAGTCCGCGCGAGAGGTCGCGAAGAGCCTCGACACCGAGAAGTACGAGCCGTTCTGGATCGGCATCACGACAAAGGGCGACTGGCGGCTCTGCGACGGTCCCGGGGAGGGCTGGGAGGACGCCGGCTCTCGTCCGGTCACGCTGTCGCCCGACCGGAGCGTCCACGGCCTGCTCGTGCTCGAGCAGGGTGCGTACGAGGCGATCCGGCTCGACGTGGTCTTCCCCGTGCTCCACGGTCAGCTGGGTGAGGACGGCGCCGTCCAGGGCCTGCTGGAGCTCGCCGGGATCCCCTACGTCGGCTGCGACGTCCAGGCCTCCGTGGTGTGCATCGACAAGTCGCTCACGTACACGGTCGTCCAGGCCGCGGGAATCCGGACGCCGGACCTCAAGATCGTGCAGGGTGACGAGGCCGTCGACGCCGACGCGCTCACCTACCCCGTCTTCGTGAAGCCCGCCCGTTCCGGCTCCTCGTTCGGCGTCAGCAAGGTCACCGGCCCGGACGAGCTGGCGGCCGCGCTGGCAGACGCGCGCCAGTACGACTCGAAGATCCTGATCGAGGGGGCAGTGGTCGGTCGCGAGGTCGGCTGCGCCGTCCTGGGCAACGACCCCGACCTGTTCACCGGTGAGGTGGACCGGGTCGACCTCTCGCACGGATTCTTCCGGATCCACCAGGAGAAGTCGCCCGAGACCGGCTCGGAGAACTCGACCTTCATCGTCCCCGCCGACATCACGGACGAGGAGCGCACGCTCGTCCAGGAGACCGCCAAGGCCATCTACCGCGCCCTGGGGTGCAAGGGGCTCGCCCGCGTCGACACGTTCCTGACCGACGACGGACAGGTGATCCTCAACGAGGTCAACACCCTGCCCGGCCTGACGTCGTACAGCCGCTACCCCCGGATGATGGCCGCGGCCGGGCTGCCGCTCTCCGAGGTGATCGACCGCCTGGTGCCGCTGGCACTGCAGGGAGCGCGGTGAACGGCGAGTTCGCGTTCATCGACGAGCTCGTCCCGGGCATCCGCTGGGACGCCAAGTACGCCACCTGGGACAACTTCACCGGCCGGCCCGTCGACGGCTATCTGGCGAACCGGGTAGTGGGTACCAAGGCCCTGTGCGCGGCTCTCGAGCGCGCGCAGGGGCGTGCCCGGACGCTCGGGTTCGGACTGCTGATCTGGGACGGGTACCGGCCGCAGCGCGCCGTCGACCGCTTCCTGCAGTGGTCACGGGAGCCGGAGGACGGCCGGACCAAGCAGCGCCACTACCCGAACATCCCCCGGGACGAGATGTTCTCGCGGGGTTATGTCGCGGCCAGGTCCGGTCACACCCGGGGCAGCACCGTCGACCTGACGCTCTTCCACCTCGACAGCGGCGAGCTCGCGAGCATGGGCGGTGACCACGACCTGATGGATCCGGTCTCGCACCACGGAGCCGCAGGCGTGCCGGAGCTCGAGGCCCGGAACCGGCAGACGCTCTGCACGGTCATGGAAGAGAGCGGGTTCGACCGCTACGACAACGAGTGGTGGCACTACAACCTGCGGGACGAGCCCTTCCCCGACACCTACTTCGACTTCGAGATCTCGACGACGGTCCCGGCGTAAGCCGCGACCGCTGCCGCCCAGGCGGCTCCGCCGACCGGAGGGTGTCCCGCCCCGGTCGGCCGGACGTCGAGTGGCCGCGAGATCGGTCGGTTGCCTCCGCCGTAGTTCGAGTTCGGTCGGGTGGGTGGGGGGGGGGGGGGTGGTGGTGCCAAGTAGGGGGACACCGCCGGAAAGAAGAAGGGGAGG
>NZ_JBFAAH010000017.1:0-135690 GCF_040639635.1 Promicromonospora sp. NPDC023805
CAGGCCGACAGATCACTCCAAAGACAGCCCGGAGACGTCAGTCAGTGTCAGGGTCAGACCCGCTGAACGAGGCGAGTACATCATCAACGTCAGTGAGGCCGTCTATCGTTGCGGGGGTGAGCACCGCCCTATACCGCCGCTACAGGCCCGAGACGTTCGCCGAGGTGATCGGCCAGGACCACGTCACGGGCCCCCTCATGCAGGCCCTGCGCAGCGGGCGGGTGAACCACGCCTACCTCTTCAGCGGTCCACGAGGCTGTGGAAAGACGACGTCGGCACGCATCCTCGCCCGCACGCTCAACTGCGCGAAGAACACACCCGAGTCGCCGATCGACACCCCGTGCGGCGAGTGCCACTCGTGCCTGGAGCTGGCGCGCGGCGGCTCCGGCTCGCTCGACGTGGTGGAGATCGACGCGGCGTCGCACAACGGTGTGGACGACGCACGCGACCTGCGCGAACGCGCCACGTTCGCGCCGGCGCGTGACCGGTACAAGATCTTCATCCTCGACGAGGCGCACATGGTGACGCCGCAGGGCTTCAACGCGCTGCTGAAGATCGTCGAGGAGCCGCCGCCGCACATCAAGTTCATCTTCGCGACCACGGAGCCGGACAAGGTGATCGGCACCATCCGGTCGCGCACGCACCACTACCCGTTCCGGCTCGTGCCGCCGGACGTGCTGTCCCCGTACCTCGAACAGCTCTGCGCCGCCGAGCAGGTAGAGGTCACCAGCGGAGTGCTCCCGCTGGTCACACGTGCGGGCGGCGGTTCGGTACGCGACTCCCTGTCCGTGATGGACCAGCTCATCGCCGGCGCCCCGGACGCGGTCGTCGACTACGACCTCGCGGTCGGCCTGCTCGGCTTCACGCACGCGACCCTGCTCGACGACGTCGTCGACGCGCTCGCGGCACGCGACGGCGGTTCGATCTTCCGGGTGGTCGACCAGGTCATCGTGACGGGGCACGAACCGCGCCGGTTCGTCGAGGACGTGCTGGAGCGTCTGCGCGACCTCATAGTCATCGGTGTCTCGGGTGACGCCGCAAGTGCCGTTCTCCGGGGTATCCCGACCGACCAGCTCGACCGCATGCGAACCCAGGCCGGACGCCTCGGGGTTGCCGAGCTCTCCCGGGCAGCCGACCTCGTGAACGCGGCCCTCACCGAGATGACCGGCGCCACGTCACCGCGCCTGCACCTGGAGCTGCTGTGCGCTCGCTTGCTCCTGCCCGGAGCCGACGACGGTGCCGCGGGCTTCGCCGCGCGTATCGACCGGCTCGAGCGTGGCGGGATCGTCGCTACCGGAGCCCCGGCCGCACCCGGGCCGGGCCACGGCGCGGCATCGGGCGGTACGGCACAGGGCGGCCCGCCTCCGCAGGAGCCGACGGCGGGCGGTCTTGCCGGGGCCGCTGCCGCGCGTGCGGTGCTCGACGCGCGCAAGAAGCGGGGTGAACCCGGCCAGTCCGCCACGACGGAGCCCGCTCGCCCCGCGCCCGAGGCTGCGCCGGTCGCTCCTGCAGCCGCACCCGAGCCCGAGCCCGAGCCGGCGGCCGAGGACGCACCCGCGCCGGCGGCGCCCGCAGAACCTGAGTCGGTTGTCGTGACGGCGGCAGCGGCACCAGTCCAGGAGGCACCGGCACAGCCCGCCTCTCCCTCGGCATCGGCCGCGTCCGGAGCGGAGTCGGCTGTCACGACGGAGACGGTCCGGCGGCGCTGGCCAGAGGTGCTCGGCTCGCTCGCCGCTGCGCGTGTGACGTGGTCGCTCGTCGGCCCCAACGCTCAGGTCGCCTCCCTGGAGGGCAACACGCTGAAGCTGGGCTTCGCGGCCCCCGGCCTGGCCCGCACGTTCTCGAACGCGCGGCACACCAGCGCGGTGGAAGAGGCGGTCTACCAGACACTCGGCATCCGGGTCCGGGTCGAGGCGACTCTCGACGAGGGGCCGGCCGGCGGCGGTGCAGCGTCCGGTGGCGGAACCTCCGGCGGCGGCTCGTCGGCCGGGGCGTCGCCGGCTGACGGGCCGTCAGGGGGCGGCGTCGGTCCTGTGCCGGACGAGCCCAGCAGCGAGGCGCCGGCGCCCGATACCGTTCCGGCGCCCGACTGGCCCGACGTAACGCCGCCCGGCGGGGCCTCGGCCACGGTGTCCGCTACGCCAGCCTCGGCCGACGCGGTGGCCGTCGTGGGCGTCACCACGATGAGTGCGGTGGGCGCAGGTTCCTCCGGTGGGGCGACGGCGATGGCCCCGGCGTCGGCCCAGGGGAGCGTCGCGGTTGCCGAGCGGCCCGAGCCTTCTCGGCCCCAGCCAACCGCCCCCGAGGCTGGTCGCCCGGAGCCTTCCAGGCCTGCCGCCCGCCCGCCGGCGGCGGCGAGCGCGGCCGACGAGGCCTGGCTCTCGGGGGCCAGTGCGACCGAACCTCCTGTGGACTACGACATGCCGGAGCCCGAGCCGGTCTACGAGGATCAGGCTCCGGCACAGGCTCCAGCACCGGCGCAAGCCACCATGTCCGGGGCGGGCAGTGCGCGCGAGGCCCTGCGGCAGGCGAACGAGCGCCGGGCGCGAGCCGCGAGCGGTGCCGCCCCCGAGCCGCGTGGGACCACCGCGGACGCGGGCACGAGCGCGCCCCGAACGGCGGCTGCCCCGGCCAGTGAGCCCGACTTCTACGACGAGCCGTCCGCCGACGACCCGGACATCGCGTCGGCCGGCATGGTCGGCGTGCCACTGGTGGTGCAGG
Organism: Promicromonospora sp. NPDC023805; assembly: GCF_040639635.1. Taxonomy (NCBI): domain Bacteria; kingdom Bacillati; phylum Actinomycetota; class Actinomycetes; order Micrococcales; family Promicromonosporaceae; genus Promicromonospora; species Promicromonospora sp. NPDC023805. The sequence goes on from NZ_JBFAAH010000017.1 coordinate 2,722, forward strand.
TCCTGGGCGGAACGGTGATCGAAGAGATAGTCGAGCAGTCATGAGCGGGGACGTGGCCGTCGGTCCGATCACGACGCTGCGCATCGTCGCGGCCGTCGTCGAGCGGTCCGATGGGCGGCACCTGCTCGTCCGCAAGCGAGGCACGCAGACGTTCATGCAGGTGGGCGGCAAGATCGAACCGGGTGAAGAGCCCCTGGCCGCGCTGGTCCGGGAGTTCGAGGAGGAGGTCGGCCTGCGGCTAGAGCCGGCGGACATCGAGAGCCTCGGCAGGTTCGGGGCGCCGGCCGCGAACGAACCTGACCACATCGTCGACGCGCACGCCTATCGGGTACGTCTGCGGCCAGGCACCGAGATCGCTGTCCGGGCAGAGCTCGAGGAGCTGGTGTGGATCGATCCTGCCGACCCGGTCGCGAGCTACCCCCTTGCGCCGCTCTCCCGGGATCTGCTGATCGCCGCAGGGCACTGAGCTCAGCCCTGGACCCGCTCGGCCCGGAGCTGCGCCACGAGCGCGGCACGTTCACGCTCCATGCGGCGTCGGGGGTCCGTGTCGTCCGCCTGCTGGGCAGGTCCGGCCACGGTCAGGAGCAGCCAGTTGAGCCGCCACTTGAAGCGGTACCCGAGGGTCAGGCCGTCGCTGTTGCGCATCTCGATCCTCCATTTGCTTGGTGTACCAATAGTTTGCACGCAAACTGTTAGCCTGGTCAATATCCGAGAGGAGTGACATGACCGCCACATCACGGCCCGACGCCGCAGCCGCCGACGACCTCCTGGCTCTCGACCGCCAGGTCTGCTTCGCGCTCGCCGTCGCCTCGCGCAGCGTCATCGCGCTGTACCGGCCCTTGCTCGAACCGATGGGCATCACGCACCCGCAGTACCTGGTCATGCTCGCCCTGTGGGAGGGGTCGCCGCTGTCCGTCAAGCAGCTCAGCGGGCTGCTGCAGCTCGACCCCGGCACGCTGTCACCCCTGCTCAAGCGGCTCGAGGCGATCGGTTACGTGACGCGCCGCCGGGATCCCCGTGACGAGCGGGCGCTCGCCGTCGAGCTCACGGAGGAGGGCCGCGAGCTGCGCGAGCAGGCACTGCTCGTGCCGCCGGCCATCATGGCGCGGCTGGGTATGTCCGCCGAGGAGCTCCAGGCGCTGCACCGCAGCCTCACCCGGGTCATCGCGGCGGCCGCACCGTGAGTCGTGGCCGCCTGCACCACGTCGAGCTGTGGGTCCCGTCCCTCGATCGTGCGGAGCGGTCCTGGGGCTGGCTCCTCACGACGCTGGGTTACAGCGAGCACCAGCGCTGGAGTGCGGGGGTGAGCTGGATCCTCGACGGCACCTACGTCGTCGTCGAGCAGAGCCCGGCCCTCGCCGCCGATGCGCATGACCGGCTCGCTCCGGGCCTCAACCACCTCGCGTTCCACGGCGGCACGCGCGACGACGTGAATCGGCTGGTCGAGGCGGCGTCGGAACACGGCTGGGTTCTCCTGTTCCCCGACCGGCATCCGCACGCCGGCGGACCGGACCACTACGCCGCCTACCTGGAGAACGGCGACGGCTACGAGGTCGAGGTCGTCGCGGACTGACCGCTCGACCGGGCTGGCATGTCAGAGGCACCTGGCACACTTCCGTTATGCCCGACGACGTCACCTACCCGCCCGCGTCCGCCCGTTCCGTCGGGGAGTTACGGGCTCTGGTCGAGGCCGGAACCGCCGTCAAGTACCTACATTTCTGGGGTCACGCGCCCGAGCCCGACGGGAGTCCCGGCAGGGGCAGCCTGAGCCAGTGGTTCGAGGCGCCGTTCGTGGTGGACGGCGACTGCTATCGCACCGCCGAGCACTGGATGATGGCGGAGAAGGCGCGCTTGTTCGGCGACGCGGACGCGGAGGCTGCGGCGATCGACGCCGCCAACCCCGCGTTGGCCAAGGCTGCGGGGCGCACGGTCCGCGACTTCGACGACGTCGTGTGGGAGCGCGAGCGATTCGAGATCGTCGTGCGGGGCAACGCGCACAAGTTCGCAGCGCACCCAGAGATGCGTGAGTACCTGCTGCGCACCGGCTCGCGTGTCCTCGTGGAGGCGAGCCCGCGAGACCGTATATGGGGTATCGGGATGGGCGCCAAGAACGAGGATGCGGAGAATCCGGCCGCGTGGCGTGGTCTCAACCTGCTCGGATTCGCTCTCATGGAGGCCAGGGACCGGCTTCGAGGCTGAGCCGCTGGACGGATGGGCGGCCTGCATCGGACGGATCGAAAAGATCGCGACTCCGCCGTCGCTCCGCCGCTACGTTCCGTGCATGCGCAACATCCTTGGCTCGATGGATCCGGACGTCGTCCGTGCCGTCGACGCGCGTCTCGACCGTGTCGAGGAAGAGCACGACGTCAGAGTGCTGTGGGCGATCGAGAGTGGTAGCCGCGCCTGGGGATTCCCGTCGCCGGACTCGGATTACGACTGCCGCTTTCTCTACGTGCGCCGCGCCGCCGACTACCTGAGCCTGCGCGCGCGGCGTGACGTGATCGAGACACCCCTCGACAAGGTCTTCGACGTCAACGGCTGGGACGTCCGCAAGGCCCTCGGACTGATGGTCAACGGAAACGCGACGGTGGGGGAGTGGCTGCGCTCGCCGATCGTCTATCGCGGTGACGCGGCTTTTCGCGACGATCTGCTGGCTCTGGCCGAAGACGTCGTGGACCAGAACGCGCTGAGGAAGCACTACGTGCACGTGGCCAGGAACAACCTGGCTCTGCTGGCCTCGAGCGGTGTGGCGAAGAAGTTCTTCTACGCGTTGCGTCCGGCCGTCACGCTGCGCTGGATGCGGTTGCGGGAGACCACTGCACCGCCACCGATGGATCTGCCGACGCTCGCGGCGGAAGCCGAGCTTCCCGAGGGACTCGGAGCGCTCGTCGACGAGCTGATCGGTCGTAAGTCGCGCACCCGGGAGATGGGTTCGATCCTGGTGCAGGACGCCCTCCTGGACTTCGTCGAGACGGAACTGCGGACGACGGAGGCGCTGCTGCCGGACTCAAGGCCACCAGGTACGGGCGAAGCCCGTGAACGAGCGTGGGCCCTTGCGGAAGATGGCTTCCGACGGCTGATCGGTAACCCGTCAGGCGCGGTCGTGGCGGGCTGACCCGCCGCGCTCGCTCGCCCGTCGCGTGTCGGTGGCTCGTGGCACAGTCAGTCCATGGCCAACCTCCAGATCGCCGAGCTCACGACGGACAATCTCTTCGCGGCCATCCAGCTGCCACCTCAGCCACCCGACAAGGAGCCGGTGGCACCGGTCGCCTGGTCGGTCGCCGAGGCGTACGTCAATCCCACCGCATGGCCAAGGGTGGTCCTCGACGGCGACGAGGTGGTCGGCTTCGTGATGGCGAACTGGAACCCGGACGAGGAGATCCCGGAGTTCCGGGCCGGGATCTGGCGACTCAACGTGGCACGCGAGGCGCGGAAGCGCGGGGTGGGCCGGTTCGCCGTGGAGCAGGTGGCCGAGGAGGCCCGGCGTCGCGGACTCGACCGCATCACCGTCTTGTGGGTACCCGGACCCGATGGGCCCGAGGAGTTCTACCTGCGCTGCGGCTTCCGCAAGACGGGGAACATGCTGTTCGACGAGGTGGTGGGCGAGCTGCTGCTCTGAGAAAGCTAGCCGTTCAGCCAGTCCTGGACTCCGGCGAGCAGCTGCCGCTGCAGACCGGCCGGCGCGTGCGAGGCCCGGATCGAGGCCGCAGCGATCGTCGCGAGCTCTGAGTCGGAGCAGACCTCCCGCACGATCTCGTACTGGCCCCGTACCCCGACCCCGAACAGCAACGGGTCGTCGCTCGCGAGGGCGACGGGGACGCCCCCGGCCAGCAGCGCCGGAACAGCGCCCAGCGCGGACGTGACGCCGAACGGCGGGTACGACGTCGGGCAGACCTCGAGCGTGACCTGGCGCTCCGCGAGGAGCGCAACCACCGACGGGTCGTCGGACGCGGTCAGCCCGTGCCCGATCCGTGTGGCGCCCAGCAGCTCGACGCACTCCCGCACGTGCCAAGCGCCCTCGTAGAACCCGGCGTGCGGCACGCGGGCCAGTCCCGCATCGGCCACCAGCCGGAACGTCGGGACGAAGTCGCCGACACGTCCGCGCCGCTCGTCGTTCGAGAGCCCGAAGCCCAGCACGCCGTCCGCCGCGTACCTCACCGCGAGCCCGGCGATCCGCTCCGCGTGCTCCGGGTCCGCGCCCCAGCTCGCCGCAAGGATCACGCCGATTGGCAGGCCTCGTGCGCCGTCGAGCAGGGCTTCCACCACGGCTTCCAGCGACCCGAGCCGTCCCGCGTACGACGTCGGGTCCACCTGCAGCTCGGTCCACCCGACGCCGTCGGCGGCATCGTGCTCCACCGCCTCGCGAACGACACGCGCGATGTCCTCGGCTGAGCGGACCGCCGCACGAGCCGTGTCGTACCGGGCCTGGAACGCGTCCCAGCCCCGCACGACGCCGGGTTCGATCGGCACCGCGGGGAGCGGCGGGAGGCCGTAGCCGGCCGCCAGCTCGGCAGCCGTCGACGGTTGCATCGACCCCGTCAGGTGCAGGTGCAGGTTCGCCTTGGGCAGCGCGCGCAGGTCGCGGGGCATGCCAGGGAGTCTGGCATGTCCGCGGCTGATAAGACCGCGACGCCAGGGACCTCCTGCGGCTACCTTCCGGGGGTGCGCAACATTCCCGACTCGCTGGACCCGGACGTCGTCCGGGCCGTCGACGCGCGCCTCGGCCGCGTCGAGGAGGAGCACGGCGTCAGCATCGTGCGGGCCATCGAGAGCGGAAGCCGCGCGTGGGGATTCCCGTCCCCGGACTCGGACTATGACTGCCGCTTCCTGTACGCGTGGCGAAGAAGTTCTGCTACGCCCTGCGCCCAGCCGTCACGCTGCGCTGGATGCGTGTCCGGGACGATGCGGGGATGCCCCCGATGGACCTGCCGACGCCCGCGCCAGGGTCTGGACCTCGCCGAGGACGCGTTCCGGCGCCTGGTCGGCGTGTCCTGACCGCATGGCGGGCTCCGCTTCCGGCGTCGTGCCGGGTACGAAACAATGTCGCGTCGCCGAGCGAAAGGACGTGCCCAGCATGTCTCGGATCCTGCCCCGCTCCACCCCAGTGGCCGAGGGGGTCGATCCCGCAGCGGTGCGGCGCCTCGTCGACCGCCTGGACCGGCTCGAGAACGTACACAGCGTGATGATGCTGCGGCACGGACGTGTCATCGCGGAGGGCTGGTGGCATCCCCACACCGCCGACCGTCCGCACACCATGTTCTCGGTGAGCAAGAGCTTCACGTCGACGGCGGTCGGGCTGGCGGTCCACGAGGGCCTCCTCACCCTGGACGACAAGGTGATCGACCTCCTGCCGGACGACGCCCCCGCCGACCCGAGCGCGCATCTCCGCGCGATGCGCGTACGCGACCTCCTGACCATGACCACGGGTCACAGCGCCTCGACGATGGACGGCATCAACCAGACCATCTCCCTGCCCGGATCCGGCTGGGCCCGCGCGATCCTGGCGCAGCCCGTGGAGCACGAGCCGGGCACGCGCTTCGTGTACAACACGGGCGCCACCTACCTGCTGTCGGCGATCCTGCACCGGCTCACCGGTCAGCGGCTGCTCGACTACCTGACGCCGCGCCTGCTGGCGCCGCTCGGCATCACGCACGCCGAGTGGGAGCAGGACCCGGACGGCATAGACACCGGCGGGTTCGGGTTGTCGATCACCACCGAGGAGATGGCGGCGTTCGGGCAGCTCTACCTGCAGGGCGGCGTCTGGGAGGGCACGCAGCTCGTCCCCGCCGACTGGGTAGCGGCGGCGACGGCCGGGCAGGTGCCGAACGGCCCGCACGACTGGCCCGAGTGGAAGCAGGGCTACGGCTACCAGTTCTGGCAGTGCCGCCACGGCGCCTACCGGGCCGACGGCGCGTTCGGACAGTACATAGTGGTCTGGCCCGAGAAGGACGTGGTGATCACCATGACGTCGGGTCTAGCGGACCTGCAGTCGGTGCTCGACGTGGTGTGGGACACGCTGCTGCCCGACGACGTCTGGGCCGGCCAGCCGGCCACCGACCCCCGAGCGCTCGACGGGGCCGACGTCTCCGCCCCGTTCGAGCTCGCTCTGCGCCCGCAGGACGGCGCGGCCTCGTCCCCGGTCGAGGAGTCGCTGCGGGGCACGACCTACGACCTGGAGCCGAACCCGCGCGCCGTCAGCGCCTTCACGCTGGGCCGCGACGCGCACGGCCGGACCGAGCTGACGCTCATGATCAGTGGGGTGGACCACGTGGTGGCGTTCGGGCACGGGGAGTGGAGCCCGGGCACCTGCTTGCTCCTGAGCGCACCGGCCGACATCGCGACCAGCGCGGCCTGGACCGACGGGTCGACGCTGCGTGGCTGCGTGGTCTTCCCCGGGTCGCCGTTCGAGTGGCGCCTGGAGCTGCGGTTCTCCGGCGAGGACGTGGCGGTTACCGTCGACCGGAACGTGTCCTTCGGCAGGCTCGGCCTGCTGGACGTGCACGGCAAGGCGCGTCGAACCTGACAGCAGGGTCATCCCCAGGACTGACGGCTCCGGGACCCCAGTCGCGCTACTGTCCCGACATGACACCAGACGGTGGTATCCGCGCGCAGGGCGTGCGGCGTTCGTTCGGTCCGGTGCACGCGGTGGCCGACGTCGACCTGGTCGCCGCACCGGGCCGGGTCACCGCGCTCATCGGACCCAATGGGTCGGGCAAGACGACCCTTCTGCTCATGCTCGCCGGTCTCCTGGCGCCCGATGCGGGGAGCATCCGCATCGCCGGTGCCGACCCGGTCGCCGAGAACTACGTGGCGCGCTCGCGGACCGGCTGGATGCCTGACGTGTTCGGCACCTGGGACTCCCTCACGGCGCGCGAGGTGCTGACGACCGTCGCGGCGGCGTACCGGCTCGACGCAGCCGCCGGCCGGGACCGCGCGAGCGAGCTGCTCGCGCTGGTGCACCTCTCCGAGCTGGCCGACCAGCCCGCGCACGTCCTGTCCCGCGGCCAGAAGCAGCGGCTCGGCCTGGCCCGCGCGCTGGTGCACGACCCCGACGTCCTGCTCCTCGACGAGCCCGCCTCGGGTCTGGACCCGCGTTCCCGGGTGGACCTGCGTGTGCTGCTCCGGCAGCTCGCGGCCGAGGGCAAGACGATCCTGGTCTCCTCGCACGTGCTCACCGAGCTTGACGAGATGGCCGACGACGCGGTGTTCATCTCGCGCGGCCGCACCGTCGACACCCGGTCCGTCGCCGACGGCGACCGGCCGCGGGCCTGGCGCCTGACCGGCCTGGACCCCGTAGCGCTCGCGGCCTGGCTGGACGAGAACGGTCCCGCCTATCGCAAGGAGACGGACGGGCCCGGTGTCCTCGTCGACCTGACCGGGGACGCAGCAGCCGCCGAGCTGCTGCGGTCCGCGGTCGAGGGCGGCGTCGCGGTGTCGAGCCTCGCCCCGGCCGGCGGCGTGCTGGAACAGGCCTACCTGGCCCTCGAGGAGGAGCGACGATGAGCGTTGACGTAGAGGTCGTCGGATCCGCGCCGACCGGCGGCGGAACACCCCGCGGGCGCGGCACCTGGTCCCTGTCGTGGCACGGCCTGCGGACCGTGACGGTGCTGGAGCTGCGGCAGCGCGTGCGCTCGACACGGTGGAAGACCGCACTGATCGTCTGGTTCGTGGTGGTCGGCCTGATCACGCTCCTGACCACCGGCGCGTTCCAGATGCTCTCGAGCGACACGGGCCTGACCGGCGGCGACGCCTCGTACGGCGGGACGGTCTACAGCATCGTCGTCGGGTTCGTGCTGTTCCTGGGCCTGCTGGTGGCGCCGACCCTGTCGTCGGGCGCGATCAACGGCGACCGGAACGCGGGCACCCTCGCGACGCTGCAGGTCACCCTGCTGTCACCCGCCGAGATAGTGCTCGGCAAGCTCGCCGCCGCCTGGATCGCGGCGCTCGCGTTCCTCGTCGCGAGCATCCCGTTCCTCGCCTGGGCGCTGATCGGGGGCGGCGTGCACTGGTTCGCGCTGCTGACCACGGTGCTCATGCTGGCCCTCGTGCTGGGCGTCGTCTGCGCCATCGGGCTGGGCTTCTCGGCCATGGTGAGCAAGACGTCGGGATCGGCCGTGCTGACGTACCTGACCATCGGCGCGATCACCGTGGCGCTGCCGATCCTGTTCGGCCTGCTGGTACCCGTCACCAGCACGACCGAGGAGGTCGAGGTCTGGGACGTCGAGGCCGGCTACAACTGGGAGGAGACCACCGCACCCGAGTGCGAGTGGCAGACGCACGAGATGTCCGTGTGGCACAGCGAGCGCACCTGGTGGCTGCTGGCCCCGAACCCGTTCGTGGTGGTCGCCGATGCGCAGCCCCTGCAGGGCGACGTCGATGTGCTGGCGAACGAGGGCAACATGCTCGCGATGCTGCAGTACGGCGTCCGGTACGCGCGGACCGGTGACACCGGCCCGCAGGACTGGTGCAGCGAGTTCGTGTCCGACGAGAGCGGCCGGGGAGCCCAGCCGGACTCCCCGGTGGAGCCGGTCGAGGTCACCGACCAGCTCGTGTGGCCGTGGGGCCTCGGGTTCGACCTGCTGCTCGGTGCGGCGGGCATCCTCGTGGCGGTCAACCGCCTGCGGATCCCGACGACCGAGCTGCCGCAGGGCACCCGCGTCGCCTGACCTCCTGGTCAGGAGTGGAGGGCGTCGTACTCCGCCTCGGCGGCTACGTCGTCCTCCACATCGAGGCGCACGTGCGCCAGCAGCCCCTGCAGCACGCGCAGGGCGGACGCCGCGCGCTCGCCCCACAGCGAGAAGTAGGAGAACTGCCACCACCACAGGGCCTCGAGCTCGTGGCCGCTGTCGAAGTGCTGCAGGCCCTTGGCCAGGGCCTCGGCGACACACGCCAGGTCGCCGGACAGCGACGCCGAACCGGTGTCCTCGCTGAGTACCGGGTCCACGACCTCGGTGTAGTCGTCGAACCCGTCGAACATCTTGGACAGGGCCTCGCGCAGCGGGTCGAGGTCGGTGTCGGGTCCGGCGTCGGGCTCGTACCGTTCCTTGGGCACCACGTCCACGATCGCGGCGAGCCGCGCTCCCGCGGCCAGCAGGTCGGACGACGCGAGCACGAGCAGCGAGAGCTCCGCCCCCGGCATCCCTCCGGACGCCACCTGGGTCACCGTCGAGAGGAACGTCCGTGCCTGTGCGGACACCTGGTCTGCGACCTCGCTGAGGTCTGACCCAGGGGTTATCTCACTCATCGTGATCCCACCTACTTGTCGTTGCCGATGCTCTAGTTTTTGGCGATGACGCGACGACCTTCGAACGCGCGACCGAGCGTCACCTCGTCCGCGTACTCCAAGTCTCCACCCACGGGGAGACCCGAGGCCAGCCGCGAGACAGTAATTTCCATGTGACCCATCAGTCGGGAAAGATAGGTCGCCGTGGCCTCTCCTTCGACGTTCGGGTCGGTCGCGAGGATGACCTCCTGCACCCTCCCGTCCGCGAGCCGGGACAGGAGCTCGCTGATGCGCAGGTCGTCCGGGCCGACGTTCTCGATCGGGTTGATGGCGCCGCCGAGCACGTGGTAGCGGCCGCGGAACTCGCGGGTGCGCTCGATGGCGACCACGTCCTTTGGCTCCTCGACGACGCAGATCACGTCGTCGCTGCGCCGCGGGTCGAGGCAGATGCGGCAGCGCTCCGACTCCGCGACGTTGCCGCAGAGCTCGCAGAACCGGACGCGCAGCTTCACCTCGGTGAGCGCGTCGACCAGCCGCTTCACCTCGTCGTTGTCGGTCGAGAGCACATGGAACGCGATGCGTTGCGCGCTCTTGGGCCCGACGCCGGGAAGCCGGCCGAGCTCGTCGATCAGGTCTTGGACCGCGCCTTCGTACACAAGAGGTCACCCTACGGGTCGGCACCGACATCCGGACGGCGTTCCACCGGCCCCACGCCGGTCGCGCACAATGCATCCGTGCCCGAACTCGATCTCCTCACCATCGTCCTCCTCCTGCTCGCCGGCCTCGCCGCCGGGTGGGTCGACGCCGTAGTGGGCGGCGGCGGGCTGATCCAGCTGCCCGCGCTGCTGCTCGTCCCGGGGATCAGCCCCGTGCAGGCCCTGGCGACCAACAAGCTCGGCAGCATCATGGGTACGTCCACCAGCGCCATCACCTACTACCGGCGGGTCCAGCCGGACCTTCGTACTGCCGGCCCGATGGCGCTCGCAGCCCTGGCCGGAGCGTTCGCCGGCGCGATCGGCGCCTCGTACATCCCGGAGCAGCTCTTCAAGCCGATGATCCTCGTCGTGCTCGTCGGGGTGCTGACGTGGACCCTGCTCAAGCCGAACGTCGGCCAGCACGACAACCTGCGGTGGGTCGGCAACGGGCACAAGCGGATCGCCGCCGCGATCGGCCTGCTGATCGGCGCGTACGACGGGCTGCTCGGCCCCGGGACGGGCACGTTCCTGGTCATCAGCCTCGTGAGCGCCCTCGGGTACTCGTTCCTCCCGGCGTCGGCCATCGCGAAGATCGTCAACTTCGCGACCAACGCGGGCGCCCTGATCTTCTTCGTGCCGAGCGGGGCCGTCATCTGGAGCCTCGGCCTCGGGCTGGGCGTGGCCAACCTGATCGGGGCGTACATCGGTGCCCGGATGGCGGTGGCCAAGGGTTCGAAGTTCGTCCGCGTGGTGTTCGTCGTCGTGGTTGGCGCCCTGATCGCCCGCCTGGCCTGGGACGTCTTCGCCGGATAGGGCCGGCCGTCCCGCACGGTGAACATCACAGCCGCCCGGGATGCCCGCCGTCGTACCATCAATGCGCAAACCCAGCCACCCGGCGGGCCGTTGAAAGAGACGGAGGCCGGCAACGGAAGGCAGGCGCATGGCTCTTGTCGTGCAGAAGTACGGTGGATCCTCGGTCGGCGACGCGCGCAGCGTGAAGCGCGTCGCGAAGCGGATCGCCGAGGCGAAGCGAGCGGGCAACGACGTGGTGGTCGTGGTGAGCGCCATGGGCGACACCACCGACGAGCTCCTCGACCTCGCACAGCAGATCACCCCGCTCCCGCCCAAACGGGAGCTCGACATCCTCCTCACCGCCGGCGAGCGCATCTCGATGTCGCTCCTGGCGATGGCGATCAACAACCTGGGCGTGAAGGCCAAGTCCTACACGGGCCAGCAGGCCGGCGTCATCACCGACGCGGTGCACGGCCGGGCACGGATCGTCGACGTCGTGCCCCACCGCATCCGCGAGACGCTGGACCGGGGGCAGGTCGCCATCGTGGCCGGCTTCCAGGGCGTCACCGAGTCCACGAACGACGTCACCACCCTCGGCCGCGGCGGCTCCGACACGACCGCGGTGGCGCTCGCGGCCGGTCTGAACGCCGACGTCTGCGAGATCTACACCGACGTCGACGGCATATTCACCGCCGACCCGCGCATCGTGCCCGCCGCGCGCAAGATCGACCAGGTCTCCTACGAGGAGATGCTGGAGCTCGCGGCCTGCGGCGCGAAGGTGCTCGCGCTGCGCAGCGTCGAGTACGCGCGCCGGTACAACGTGCCGGTGCACGTCCGCAGCTCGTTCAGCGCCCACGACGGCACGCGCGTGGTCGCGGCAGAGAAGAAGTCGAAGGAGAACCCCATGGAAGCCCCGATCATCTCCGGCGTGGCGCACGACCGTTCCGAGTCCAAGATCACCGTCATCGGCGTGCCGGACGTGCCGGGCATGGCCGCCCGCATCTTCGAGGTGGTGGCCGGAGCGGGCGCGAACATCGACATGATCGTGCAGAACGTGTCCGCTGCCGCGACGGGCCTCACCGACATCTCGTTCACGCTGCCCGACGGCGACGGCCCGGCCACCATGGCGGCCCTCACCGCGGTGCAGGGCGAGGTGGGCTTCGACTCCCTGCAGTTCGACGACCAGATCGGCAAGCTCTCGCTCGTGGGCGCCGGCATGAAGTCGCATCCCGGTGTCTCGGCGCGGCTGTTCGGCGCGCTGCGTGACGCCGGCATCAACATCGAGATGATCTCCACCTCGGAGATCCGCATCTCGGTGGTCACCCGCGAGGACTCGCTGGACGACGCCGTGCGCGCCGTCCACACCGCGTTCGAGCTCGACGGCGTCGACGGCGAAGCGGTCGTCTACGCGGGAACGGGGCGCTGACATGGCACAGATCAACGACCACGGTGTGCACGTCGCAGTCGTCGGGGCCACCGGCCAGGTCGGCGCCGTGATGCGCCGCCTGCTGGAGGAGCGGGAGTTCCCCGTCGCCTCCGTCCGGTTCTTCGCGTCCGCACGGTCTGCGGGCAGCACCCTGCCGTTCGCCGGGTTCGACGTCCCGGTGGAGGACCTCGCCGCGACCGCGACGGACGACCTCGCCGACATCGACATCGCCCTCTTCTCCGCGGGCGGTGGCACGTCGCGCGAGCACGCGCCGCGGTTCGCGGAGGCGGGCGCCCTCGTCGTCGACAACTCGTCGGCCTGGCGGCTCGACCCCGAGGTGCCGCTCGTCGTCTCCGAGGTGAACCCGGAGGCGATCGCGGAGGCGGCCAAGGGCATCGTCGCCAACCCGAACTGCACCACGATGGCCGCGATGCCCGTGCTCTCGCCCCTGGCGCAGGCCGCGGGGCTGGAGCGGCTCCGCGTGGCGACCTACCAGGCGGTGTCCGGTTCCGGGCTCGCCGGGGTGGAGGAGCTGGCGGGGCAGGTGCGCTCCGCCGTCGGGCAGGACCTCGAGGGCCTGGTGCACGACGGCGGTTCCGTCGACCTGCCTGCCCCCAAGCAGTACGTGGCGCCCATCGCGTTCAACGTGCTGCCGCTGGCCGGCAACCTGGTCGACGACGGCTCGGGCGAGACCGACGAGGAGCAGAAGCTCCGCAACGAGTCCCGCAAGATCCTCGGCCTGCCCGACCTGGCAGTGGCCGGCACCTGCGTGCGCGTCCCGGTGTTCACGGGGCACTCGCTGTCGATCCACGCGGAGTTCGCGCGTCCGATCACCCCGGACGAGGCTCGCACGCTGCTGGCCGGCGCCCCCGGCGTCCAGCTGGCCGACGTCCCGACGCCGCTCGCGGCGGCCGGCGTCGACCCGTCCCTGGTGGGCCGCATCCGGCAGGACCAGTCCGTGCCGGACGGCCGCGGCCTGGTCCTGTTCGTCAGCAACGACAACCTCCGCAAGGGCGCAGCCCTGAACACGATCCAGATCGCCGAGCTCATAGCGGCCGACCTGGCCGAGCTCCAGACCCTGGATGCCGCTGACGACGCCTGACCGACTACCGACCGCCACGAGGGGCGGGGGAGCGTGCGCACATCGCGCAGGCTTCCCCGCCCCTCGTTCTTCGTCCACGAAAGGTCTTGTGCGCCGGCATGACGTATGGTTCATTGGTCAAGTAACGAACCAACGAAGGGGGTGAGCCGGTGTTCGACGGTCCCGAGCCGATCTATCTCCAGATCGCGCAGATGATCCGCGCCCAGGTGCTCGCCGGTGAGCTGAAGGAGGAGGAGCAGGTCATGTCCACCACACAGTTCGCGACGACGTTCCGCATCAACCCGGCGACCGCGCAGAAGGCGTTCGCGGGGCTGGTCGACGAAGGCGTGCTCTACAAGCGCCGGGGTCTGGGGATGTTCGTCGCGCCGGGCGCCAGGGAGCGCCTGCTCGACGACTACCGCAAGAGCTACTTCGAGGAGGTCCTGGCGCCGGCTCTGCAGCAGGCGGACATCCTCGGGATCTCCACCGACGAGGTGGTCGCCTACGTCCTCGGCAAGAACGGCCGGCGCAAGCCAACCACGGAGGAGTCATGACCACCGCACCATTCGGCGCCCGCCTGGACGACGTAGTCGTCCACTTCGGCACGAGCTACAGGATGCAGCAGAACGGCATCCCGATCAGGGACGACGCGAGCACCGCGCTCGACGGCGCCACGCTGACCATCCGTCCAGGGGTCATCACAGGGGTGCTCGGCCGCAACGGCGCGGGCAAGACGACGATGCTCTCGCTGCTGGCGGCGTTCACCCGTCCGACGAGCGGCACCGTCGTCGTCGGCCCGGAGGGCGCTCAGGAGGACCCGTGGGAGAACCCGTGGATCACCTCGGGCACGCAGCTCGTCCGCGAGAGCGGTGACCTGATGGCCGAGGAGAAGGTCGCCACCTCCCTCAAGTACTACGCCGACATGCGGCCCGAGTGGAGCGCCGACACGGCCGAGCGCCTGCTGGACCTGTTCGAGGTCGACGTCCGCAAGAACCCGTCCGCACTGTCGCGCGGCAAGCGGTCGGCGGTCGGCGCGACCCTCGGCCTGGCCGCGCGCGCACCGTTGACGATCTTCGACGAGGTGTATCTCGGCATGGACGCGCCCACGCGGTACGCGTTCTACGACGAGCTCCTCGCCGACTACGCGGAGCATCCGCGCACGATCCTCCTCTCCAGCCACCTGGTCGAGGAGGTCGAGCGGCTGTTCGAGGACGTCGTGGTCATCGACCGTGGGCGGGTGCTCCTGGCCGAGTCCGCCGACGAGATGCGGGCGCGCGGGTTCAGCCTCACCGGTACCAAGGACGCCGTCGAGCGGATCGCCCGCGGACGCCGCGTGCTGCACCGCCAGCAGCTCGGCACGACCGTCCAGGTCACGCTGGAGGGAGCCCTCGAGGCCGACGAGCTGACGGCGGCCCGCGGTGCGGGCGTCGAGGTGGGGGCCGTGCCGGTCCAGGACCTCTTCGTCCGCCTGACCGGTCACGGGAGCGTGCAGCCATGAGCGCCGGGACCACCCACCCCGTCAGCGTCGGCGCGAGCCGGGAGGCACTGGTCCGTGCGGCCGACCGGCGCGGCGCGCGTCAGGCGGCCGCGGTCACCGTGCGGGTGGTCAGCGTCATCGGCGGGTGGTACTGGGTGATCTTCACGGTAGTCGCCGTGTCGGTCATCCTGGGCAGCGTGCGGTTCGGCTCAGGCCTGGACCAGGGCGTCGTCGACGCCCAGATCGGCGGCTCGTCACGGTGGTTCATGATGGTGCTCGGCACCATCGTCCCCGCCGCGTACCTCCGGCTGCACGTAGCGGCGGGCGGCACCCGTCGGTCGCTCGTGACGGGCACAGTTCGTGGTGGCGTCGTCGGCGGCGCGCTGATCGGCCTGGTCACCGCGGTGTACATGGTCGGAGAGCGTGCGCTGTTCGGGGCGCTGGACCTGACCTGGTCACGCGAGTACGGGCTGCCGGTGGACGGCTACGCGGGCATCGCGCTGTCGATCGTCACCGAGGCGCTGGTCGCCGCCACGTACTACCTGGTGGGCGCCGCGATCTCCGCCGGCTACTACCGCCTCGGCATGGTCCGCGGCACGGTCTACGCCCTCGCGGCGCTCGTCCCGGCGGCACTCGTCGACCTGGCGTCGCACACCGGCGTCACGGCCCTGATCGCAGGCCTCGACAACCTGCCGGCCGGCGGAACCGGTGTCCTGCTGGGCCTGGTGGGCGGCGCTATCGCGGTCGGGCTCGCGGCCTGGCTGTTCAGCGTCCCGCTGCGCTCCGTCCCGCTGCGGCCGACGCCGTGAGGGGCCTCGACCGGGCCGCGCACCTGCGCGGCGCCGCGGCCGGGAGCCGGCGGCTCCGTCGCTCCGGCCTCACCATCGGGATCTGGTTCTGGGCCATCTACGCGCTGTACGCCGTCGGGATCACCGTCGGCAACGCCGTGGCAGGCAACGACCTGGAGATCAGCGCGCTCGACGCCACGCTCGGCGCGTCACGCTGGCCCATGATCACGCTCGGCGTCCTCGCGTCGTCCGCGATCCTGACGCTGCACGTGGCAGCGGGCGGCAGCCGCCGGTCCCTCTTCGAGGGCGTGGTCCGCGGCGCGGTGGTCGTCGGCTCGCTCTTCGGCGTCGTCACCACGCTCGCCCTGCTGGGCGAACGCCTGCTGAGCACCTCGCTCGGGATGACCTGGCGGAGGCTCGGCGCCCTGCCCTTCGACTCGCCCGCCACGGTGCTCGGCACCGCCGTCGCCGAGTCGCTAGTGCTGATCACCTACGTGCTGGTCGGTGCGGGCATCGGGATCGGCTTCACGCACTCCAAGGTCTGGGGCACGCTCCTGATGATCCCGCTCGCCGTGCCCGCCGTCCTCGTCGACCTCGCGACCCGGACGGGTGTGATCGGCACGATCGCCAACGTCGAGCTCCTGCCCGACCTCGACCACGCCGAGGTGCCGCCGTCCGAGGGGCTGCTGACCATGCTGCTCGGCCTCGGCGGGTCGGCGCTCGCCGTCGTCCTGGCCGCCGTCCTGCTCTACGCCCTGCTGCGCACGGCACCCGTGCGTCCCCGCTGAGATCTGACCAAGGAGCAGCCATGACGTCCCCAGTCGTCGAAGTCAGTCAACTCCGCAAGACCTATCCACCCGCCAAACGCGGCGGTACCCCCAAGACCGCCGTCGTGGACGTGTCGTTCCAGGTCGGCCGAGGTGAGATCTTCGGGATCCTCGGCCCCAACGGCGCCGGCAAGACCACCACCGTCGAGTGCGTCGCCGGGATCCGGCACGCGGACGGCGGCACGGTCCGCGTCCTGGGCCACGACCCCCAGGCCGATCCCGGGCTGATCCGCGAGCACGTCGGCGTGCAGCTCCAGGAGGCGGCGCTGCACGACAAGATCACCGTCGCCGAGGCGCTCGAGGTCTTCGGCTCGTTCTACTCCCAGCGGGCCGACTCGGCAGAGCTCCTCGACCTGCTCGACCTGACCGCGCACCGCCACCAGCAGTTCGGCAAGCTGTCCGGCGGGCAGAAGCAGCGGCTGTCCATCGCGCTCGCGCTGGTCGGCAAGCCGCAGGTGGCCATACTCGACGAGCTCACCACCGGCCTCGACCCGGCGGCCCGCCGCGCTACCTGGGACCTCGTGGAGCGGGTCCGGGACTCCGGGGTCACCGTCCTGCTGGTCACCCACTTCATGGACGAGGCCGAACGGCTCTGCGACCGGCTCGTCGTGATCGACGGCGGCCGCGTGGTCGCCGAGGGAACGCCGTCGGCCCTGATCGAAGGGCTCGAGGGCGACAGGGGAGTCCGGCTCCGCTTCGCCGACGACGGCGCCCGTGCTCGCGCCACCCAGCTCCTCACCGCCCTCGCCGAGCGGGACGACGACGTCACCGCCGCCGTACCCGTCGGTGACGAGATCGAGGTGACCGGCACCCGCAAGGTGCTGTTCGCCGTCGTGCAGGCGCTCGCCGCCGCCGACGTCGTCCCCGACGACGTACGCACGCTCGAACGCACCCTCGAGGACGTGTTCGTCCAGGTCACCGGCCGGGAGTACCGGGTAGAGGAGAACGAGGAGGTGGCGGCATGACCGCCGTCGAGACCACTGTGCCCGCACGGGCAGGCCGTGGCGCAACGAGTGTCCGCGGCTTCGGGACGCTGTTCCGCACGGAGCTCAAGGTGTGGCTGCGCGAACCCAGCGGCGTGTTCTTCGCGCTGGTCTTCCCCAGCATGCTGCTCCTCGGCCTCGGGCTGGCCATCCCGTCCTTCCAGGAGCCGATGACCGACGCACCGCCGCCCTGGAACGAGGCGCCGGGCATCACCTCCTACCTGCCCACGGTCATCGCGCTGGCCGTGGGGACGATCTCGCTGACGACCATGCCGGTGCAGTTCGCGACCTTCCGGGAGAAGGGCATCCTGAAGCGGCTGTCGACCACGCCCATGCCGCCGCAGAACCTGATCGGCGCACACATGATGATCAACGTGCTGGCGCTGATCGTCTCGGCGGGTGCGGCGGTGGTGGGCGGCATGGTGGTGCTCGGCGTCCCGTTCGCGGCCGACCCGCTGGTCGTCCTGCTCGTCCTCGTGCTCTCCACGACCGCCATGTTCTCGCTCGGGCTGCTCGTCGCGGCACGTGCGGAGAAGGGCCAGACGGCGTCCGGCCTGGGGATGCTCATCTACTTCCCGTCCCTGATGTTCTCCGGGGTGTGGGTGCCGCTGCCGGTCATGCCCGAGTGGATGCAGAACATCGGCCTCTACCTGCCGCTGGGCGCTTCGGCCCAGGGGCTGACGATCGGCTGGTTCGGCAACGAGGGGTTCCCGTTGGCGCAGGTCATGGTGCTGACCGTGTGGACGCTCGTGCTCTTCCCGCTCGGCGTGAAGCTGTTCCGCTGGACCTGAGCGAGGTCTCGACAGGTTGGACCACAGGTCGAGCCTGTCGAGACCGCTGACAGCCCCTACCCTCTTGTCATGAAGCCGTTTCTGCTGCTGGCGACGCGCGGAGAAGACGTGGCCGCCGACGGTGAGTACGAGGCGTTCTGCCGCTACGGCGGCCTCGCGCCGGAGCAGCTGCACCGGGTGCGCCTGGAGCGCGAACCGCTGCCGCCCGTGGACCTCGACGACTACTCGGGTGTGCTCGTCGGCGGCGGGCCCTTCAACTCGTCGGACCCCGAGGAGAAGAAGGGCCCGGTCCAGCGTCGTGTCGAGGCGGAGCTCGCGGTGCTGCTGGACGAGCTGGTCGCCCGCGACTTCCCCTTCCTCGGTGCCTGCTACGGTGTCGGCACGCTCGGCGCACACCAGGGCGCCGTGATCGACGGGACGTACGCGGAGCCGGTGGGCCCGGTGACTGTGGAGCTGACGCCGGACGCGGCATCGGACCCGCTGTTGGCGGGCATGCCGCAGAGCTTCTCCGCCTACGTCGGCCACAAGGAGGCGGTGCGCAAGCTGCCGGACCATGCGGTGCTGCTCGCCTCGTCGGCAGGTTGTCCGGTGCAGATGTTCCGGATCAAGCAGAACCTCTACGCCACGCAGTTCCACCCGGAGCTGGACGGCACGGGCATGGCCCAGCGAATCGCCGTCTACCGCGACTACGGCTACTTCCCGCGGGACGAGGCGGAGCTCGTTCGCGCGCGAGCGGTCGCCGCGACCATCACCGAGCCGATGCGGATCCTGCGGGCCTTCGTGGAGCGCTACTCCCACCAGTAGACGTGGCCAGGCGCAACTGTGACCGACCGCATCCTGGAACCAGGTGGACAGCCTGTAGAGGTGCGGCTACCGTTTTCGCTGTGGACATCCGTTGGTATTGGCGCTTTACGTCGGCTCCTGGTGGGGCTCGGCGGGCGCACGCCTGACCAACTTTCCACCCGGAGCCAGGGCCTGGGACGCCGATCGCGTCCAGGCCCTTCGTCTTTGCCAGACGGACCGCTCCGGACCAGGAGTCGGTGGCGGGCCGTCCGGTTCCTTCGAACCAGACCCGCCTACCAGGAGCCCCGATCCCGATGAGCATCACGCCTGCGGAACCCAGCACCGAGATATCCGAACTCGGTACCCGCACCTCCGACCTGCGCATCCGCGCTCTCGACCCGCTCCCCGCGCCGAACAGCCTGCTGGAGTCGATGCCGCTCGGCACCGCCCGCAGCGACCTCGTCACGACGTCCCGCCGCGAGGTGCGTGACGTCCTGACCGGTGACGACGACCGCCTGCTGACGATCGTCGGCCCGTGCTCCGTGCACGACCCGGTCGCCGCGCTCGACTACGCGGCCCGGCTCGCCACGCTCCGGCGCGAGCTGTCCGACGACCTGGTCGTCGTCATGCGGGTGTACTTCGAGAAGCCGCGCACCACTGTCGGGTGGAAGGGCCTCATCAACGACCCGCACCTGGACGGCTCGCACGACGTGCGGCACGGCCTGAACCTCGCCCGCGAGGTACTGCTCGGTGTGCTCGACGCCGGCGTCCCGGCCGGGGCCGAGTTCCTCGAGCCGACCAGCCCTCAGTACATCGCCGACGCCGTGACCTGGGGCGCCATCGGTGCCCGCAACGTCGAGTCGCAGGTGCACCGGCAGCTCGCCTCGGGCCTGTCGATGCCTGTCGGGTTCAAGAACGCGACGGACGGCGACGTCCAGATCGCCGTGGACGGCTGCATCACCGCCGCGAGCGAGCACACGTTCTTCGGGGCCGACGGCCAGGGCCGTGCCGCCGCCGTCGAGACCACTGGAAACCCGGACTGCCACGTGATCCTGCGTGGCGGGCGCTCGGGCCCCAACTACTCGACCGAGGACGTCGCCGCCGCACTGCGCGTGGCGCGCACCTCCGGGCTGGGCGGCCCCGTCGAGAACGGCGTGATCGTGGACGCGAGCCACGGCAACTCGGGCAAGGACCACGTGCGTCAGGCGAGCGTCGTGCACGAGATCGCCAACCGCGTCGCCGACGGCGAGCGGGGCATCACCGGTCTCATGATGGAGAGCTTCATCGAGGCCGGCGCGCAGAAGCCCGCCCCGCTGTCCGAGCTCGTCTACGGCCAGTCGGTCACGGACAAGTGCATGGACTGGGACACCACGGAGGACCTCCTCCGTGAGCTGGCGAAGGCCGTCCGCGAGCGTCGCGGCTGAGGCTGGGTACTTCTGCTGGTCGAGCTTGCGAAGATCCGTCTCAGCAAGCTCGACCAGCGAGGTCAGCCCGCCGCCTGCGTGAAGCGGCCGACCAGCAGCTCCAGCCGGTGGTCGCGCGCCTCGAGAGGTAGGCGGCCGCTGCGTTCGAGCATGGCGAGGCCGTGCAGGCCGGCCCAGAAGGTCTCGGTGAGGATGCCGGGATCGTCGTCCCCGGCGAGCGGCCGGACTGCCTGGAGCAGCTCCTCGAAGCCGTCGCGGAGATAGGCCGGTCCGTCCGGGCTCGCGAACGTCAGGTCGACGGCATGCGTGAACATCGCGTCGTAGAGCGCGGGCCGCTGCTGGGCGAAGTGGGTGTAGGCCGCCGCGACGGCGGCGAGGGCCTCGCGTGTTCCTCGGGCCGCGGTCCGGGCGGCGCGCACCTCGACCGCCAGCTCCTCGAATCCCTGGACGGCGACCGCCGTCATGATGGCGCCCTTGCCCTTGAAGTGGCTGTACAGCACCGGCTGGCTGTACTCGATCTCGGCGGCGAGCCGTCGAGTGGTGACTGCCTCCCACCCTTCGGCCTCGGCCAGTTCCCGGGCAGCGGTGACGATCAGCTGTTCGCGCTGCGCCCGCTCGCGCTCACGGCGCGTCTCAATCGTCATACGCACATCCTAGCGCTGCTAGGCAATCTGCTATCGCTCTGCTAGCGTTGCTACATCACCTATCAGCGCTAGCAAGGAGTAATCATGACCGTTGTTGCCTACAGCCTGGCCGTGGTCCTGAACCTGTTCATCCTGTTCATCGGGGTGCGGTTCCTGCTCCAGCCCTTCCCTGCCGCCGCCGGGTACGGCGTCCCCGCGACGCAGGACCGGGCCTACCTCGAGATCAAGGGGCTACGCGACGCCACCTTCGGCATCGTGGGTCTCGTGCTGCTTGCCTTCGCGGGTGCGCAGGCGGAGGCCTGGTTCATGCTCGCCGTGGCGATAGCCCCGCTCGGCGACACGGTGATCGTGCTCCGCCACGGCGGGAGCAAAGCCGTCGCGTTCGGGATCCACTTCGCCACGGCCGTGGTCGTGCTCGTGAGCGCCGGGCTGTTGTTCGCGGTCTGACGGCAGTGGTCCTCAGCCGACGAATCCCTCCAGCTCGGCCGTCGACACCTTCTTCCGGGACCTGATCAGTTCCTCCACACGCCCCATCTGTTCCCACACGTTCACCGCCATGCCTGCCACCACCTGCCCGTCGACGCGCCAGAACGCCACGAACTCTCGTGCGCCGGCGTCGCCGGAGACCACAACATCGTCGTAGCCGGCCTCGACGTCCACCCAGCCGGTGTACTCCATGCCGACGTCGTACTGGTCGCTGTAGAAGTAGGGCAGCTTGTCGTACTGGTCGCGAGCTCCGAGCATGGCCCGGCCCGCATGTGCGCCGGTCCTCTGGGCGGTGGCCCAGTGCTCCACCCGGAGCGGGCGCCCGTAGAGGGGCGACGGAATGCTGGCGACGTCACCTCCGGCGAACACGTCAGGGTGTGACGTCGCCAGCGTGCCGTCCACGACGACGCCTCCGCCCTGCGCGGCGGGCCGGAGGTCCAGGCCCGCAACCTCAGCGAGCCCGACGTTCGGCGTGGCGCCCACGCCGATCACCACGACATCGGCTCCGACATGCCTTCCGTCCGACAGGTCGACGCCGGTGACGCGGCCGTCAGCGCCGTGGATCCGCGTGACGGAGGCGTTGCGGAGCAGGTGTACCTCGTGCTCGGCGTGCACACCCGCGTAGAAGTCGCTCATCTCGCGCCCGAGCACCCGTCCGAGGGGGTGGGAACCCCGGCCGACCACAGTGACGTCCAGGCCAAGGGACCGCGCCGATGCGGCCACCTCGAGCCCGATCCACCCGTCGCCGATCACGACGAGGCGGCCCACACCCTCGAGCGACGCCTCGAGCAGCGTGCTGGAGATGCGGTCCGAGTCGTCGATGGTGCGGAGGTAGTGCACTCCGGCGAGGTCTGCGCCGGGCAGGCCAAGTGCCCGCGGCGTGGACCCGGGGGCGAGGAGCGCCTTCGCGAAGGCGAGCGTGCTGCCGTCGGACAGAGTCAGGGTGTGTCCGGCCGCGTCCAGCCCGACCACCATCTCGTTAACTTGGATGGTGACGTCGTGCTCGGTGTACCAGGCCTCGTTCAGCGGGAAGACGACGTCTCGCTCCGACTCGCCGCGCAGGTAGTCCTTGCTCAGCGGCGGGCGCTCGTACGGGTGGTGAGGTTCGGCCGTGACGACCACCAGGTCGCCGTCGTAACCACCGGTGCGGAGCGCTTCTGCGGCGCGAGCTGTGGTCAGCCCGCCACCGACGAGGACGTACGGATCCATCGGTTGCCTCCCGTGCTGGGTTGGTCCCAAGTCTTGCACCAGCGCCCCACGGCGGCCGGTTCAGCGGATATGCGCCCAGGCGAGGTCGGCCCGGGGTCGTCGGCTCGAGGCCCTCCGCCGTCTCCGCGGACGATAGGCGATCGTCCCGCTGTGCCGCGGCGCAGAGCATCCGATGCTGTATCGGCTGCGTGGAACGCGACCGTCGCGGGGGCCCGTCACGCCTACTGCGGGAGCCCAGGCCGGGGGCGTCTCCCGGAGGGGTTCGGGTGGTTCGGGCGCGACGAACGTGTAGCTGTGCCCTGTGGGCGTGGCGGTCTCGACGGCTTGGCGGCCGTCGCTCTCGGTGGTGGACTGTGTCCAGCCCGGCGACTGCTTGGCATGGTTGCAGCGCACGCACAGCCCTTGCCCGTTGTCGAGGCTCGTCGGCCCGCCTTCGGCGTACGGGGTGACGTGGTCGATGTGCCGAACCTGGGCGTCGCACCACGGTGTGGCGCAGACGCCTTGCTCCCGAGCGCGCAGCAGATCAGCCATGCCCTGGGGGTGGAACCTCGCCTTCGACGTCGAGGCCACCAGTCGCCCGCCCGGAGCGACGTAGATCGTGCGCAGCCACGCGGCGTCGGCGTCGATGCCCTGCGCGACCAGGTTCCGCGCCACAGGCCCAGGGACGACACCCGCGCCCGCGGGCATGCCCTCGATGACGACACCTGGCCGGTCGCCGCCGGCGAGCAGGGTCTGGTCGGAGACCAAGAGGTTGATCGTGACCGGGACGTCGTCGGCATGGCCTGGCTCGCGGCCGGTGACACGCTCGATCAACGTGTCGGCCATGAGCTGTCCGGTCCCGCGCTCGTCACCCGCGGCCTTTGCCGCCTCCGCGTGCTTCTTGAGCTGGGCGTAGGCCTGCACTCCCTGCTGCATCGGCACGAGGGCGGTCAGATACACCATCAGGTCCGGCGCCGGCCGTACCGAGACGCACCGCTCGGCGACGGCCTTCGCCCTGCGCTTCACGCACGCATGCACGTCCAGCTCCCCGGCGAGCTCCTTCACCCGCGCGATCAGCCGCCGGGTGCCCGTCCGCGCCAGAGTGGGCAGGTTCGCCGGCCCGCAGATCTGCTCGTCGATCTGGGCGCGGTGCTCCGCCGTCAGATGTGAGGTCTCCCGGACCAGGAGTGTCGCCCGCCACTGCGACAGGATGCCGATGCGGAGGGCACGGAATGTGTGCGGCATGCCGGTCAGCCACACCCGGGCGGTGCTCAGGAAAGCCCCTCCGGCGTGCGGGCTCTGCTGTATCGCAGCCCCTACCTGGTTCGGCACGGCACGGCCTCGCCG
Source organism: Promicromonospora sp. NPDC023805 (assembly GCF_040639635.1). Taxonomy (NCBI): domain Bacteria; kingdom Bacillati; phylum Actinomycetota; class Actinomycetes; order Micrococcales; family Promicromonosporaceae; genus Promicromonospora; species Promicromonospora sp. NPDC023805. Next base: position 26,677 of record NZ_JBFAAH010000017.1, read on the forward strand.
GTCGGCACGGATCCCTTGCTCGGCCTCGGCCGCCTTTGTCGACTCCTCCAGCGCCACGGCCAGCTGCGCCTGAGCGGCGGTCGCGGTGTTCTTGAGGGCCTCGAGCTCGCCGAGCAGGTCTACCCACCCCGCTGTGTCGGACGCGCCTGGAAGGATCATGCCCGCCAGCCGCTCACGCATCGCCCGGACGTCCGGCGGTCGAAGCGCGGCGCCGCCCACACCGAACGACGCCGACGGAGGTGGGCCGTCCTGTGTCCGTTGTGCTGGCTCAGTGGTGCGCTTCATCGCATCAAAGTATCCGACAAGTGTTCGATGCGCGCGCCGAGCGGGCGTCGTCTGCTGACGGCAGAACCGGACGCCGGTTCGATCGTCCGCCCCTGCCGGGCGGCTTGACATGAACGCGGAGGGCTGATTGTATCTATGTACCAGTACATAGATACGTGAGGTGATGTCATGTTCGAGACGTATGGTCTGCCGGCGCTGATCGCCGGTCTGGTCGGTCTGGCCGGCCTCGTCCTGCTCCTTGTGCCGCCTTCGCAGCATGCTGTGCGGTCGTGGCTGAGCGTCCTGGGCGGAGGGGGCGCGGACGAGACGGTCGTGGCAGTGCGGGGTGCCGTGCTGCGGATGAGCTACGTCGGAGCAGGGGTCTTCGTCCTTGTGACCGTCCTCGGGCTCTTCGCGCAGTTCCGGGCGACTTCTGCTGCGATAGCGCTCGCGCTCGCAACCGTCGTGGCTGCCGGTGTGCGCGTCGAGAGCGGAACCCGCCGTCGAGCCGACATCACAGCGCACGGCGTTCCCGATGCCGGCGCCTCTCGGCTGCTGATCGCGGCCACTGGGCTGGCTGTGGTCGTCTTCGCCCTAGGGATCCTGCTCGCCGTGCTTGAGGCAGGGCCCGGCGGTCCCGGCTCGTCGAGCTGGTTCCCCGAGTCCAGCTCGGTGCTCCCCGCTGTGGAGTACTACACGATGCCCACGGTCGCAGCGGCAGCTGTCCTGGTCACCGTCATCACGTGGCTGGCGTATCGCCGAGTACTCCGTCGCCAGTCACTGGCGGGCGTGGACAGCAATGTGGATCACGCGCTGCGTCGGGCCAGCATTCGCCGCATCTCGGTGGGTGCTCTCAGCTGCCAGATCCTCCTGTTGTCGACGATGGTCATGGCGACACCGCTCCTGGCCCGAACCATCGTGCCTGACGGCAGCGGCGGGACCCCGAGCCAGGTTGATGCGCAGGCGGTTACTGCAGCCAGCGGGGTAGCTCTGGCGCTCGTGATCCTGGGTCTGGTGATTGCAGCTGCCGCTCTGGCTGCCCCCTTCTGGGCCGCTGCAGCGCGTCAAGCTCGGCTCATCAAGGCGGGCGTGTGACCGATGGAGATTCAAGTCGACACGGGCAGCCCGGTGCCTCACTACGAACAAATCCGTGCGCAGGTCACCCGGTTGGTACTGACCGGAGCGCTTCCGCAAGGAACACGGTTACCCCCCATCCGTCAGCTCGCCGGTCACCTCGGACTGTCCAACGGGGCCGTCGCTCGGGCATATCGGGAACTTGAGCGGGAGGGGACGGTCCTCACTGCCGGCAAGAAGGGGACCACCATCGCACCGATCGACCAAGCCGACGGGGCGACCGCTCGCGACAAGGACAGACGGCAGGCGCTGACCGACGCGGCAGGTACATACGCCATCACCGCATACCGTCTTGGCTACACGCTCGACGCGGCGGTCGCCGTGCTCGCAAAAGCCATGGCTTCCGAAGCGGAGGAGCAACGCACATGAGTCGGGACCAAAGGTTCTACCCAACGGCGGCACTCGTCGTCCGGGCGCAGCTGGCGGCGGCGAGTCAGGTGCAGCTGGTCCCTCAGACAGTCCCTCGCCCCAAGGCATGCCACTACCTCTAGGCGACAGAAAGGCCCTCCGACCGAGCATTTCTGCTGGTCGGAGGGCCTTTCGCATGGTCGGGGTGACAGGATTTGAACCTGCGACCTCTTCGTCCCGAACGAAGCGCGCTACCAAGCTGCGCCACACCCCGATGAATACACCGCACGACAGGCACGAAGCCTTTCCGCGGGAGCCTGCTCAGAATAGCCGACGCAGGGCCCGGAACGGAAACCGAATCCGGAGTGGGTCCGATCACGCCCGTTCCAGGCCGCTGCGGAGGAGCTATGCCAGCTCGACGACGAGCTCCAGCTCGACCGGAGAGTCCAGCGGAAGCACTGCCACGCCCACGGCGGAGCGGGCGTGCACACCGGCGTCACCGAAGATCTCGCCGAGCACCGAGCTGGCGCCGTTGATGACCGCCGGCTGACCGGTGAACGACGGATCGCTCGCGACGAATCCGACGACCTTCACGATCCGTGAGACCGCATCGAGCGAGCCCGTGACCGACCGGACCGCGGCGAGCGCGTTGAGCGCACAGGTGCGCGCATAGGCGGCGGCTTCGTCGGCGGAGACCAGGCCCTCGCCCTCGCCGACCTTGCCGGTCGCGGGCAGCTTGCCCTCGACGAAGGGCAGCTGGCCGGACGTGTAGATGTAGTTGCCGGTCTGCACCGCCGGGACGTACGCCGCGACCGGAGCCGCTACCTCGGGGAGCGTGATGCCCAGCTCGGCGAGGCGCTTCTCAAAGCTCATGCGTCACCGCCGGGCCGCTTCAGGTAGGCGACGAGACCGGTGCCGTCGGGTCCGGGGACCACCTGCACGAGCTCCCAGCCGTCCGAGCCCCACTGGTCGAGGATCGCCTTGGTGTTGTGAATGAGGAGGGGGATCGTCGCGTACTCCCACTTCGTTGCCATGCCGACGATGCTAGCCCGCGAATGGCAGCGGCGATTCCCTACGAGACCTGCACAAGGGCGAGTCCGGTTTGGGTGCGCCCTGTCAGGGACACCCCGTAACCTGGGCCCATGGCCATGGCGAACCCTCGCGAGCCGCGCCGGATCACCCGAACCATCCCCGCCGCGCAGCTCATCGGACTCCTTCTTGCATTCGTGCTCACCGCAGGCGCTGGTGGCGTGATCGCGGCCGGGCTCGTGATCCCGCTGGCGTCCGGCGTGAACACCGCCGTCGACACCGGCGTCGAAGTGTTCGACGAGGTGCCTGCGGAGCTGGTTCCGGGGCCGCTGTCGGAGCAGTCCCAGATCTACGCGAGTGACGGCAAGACGAAGCTGGCCACGTTCTACGTGCAGAACCGCATCGTCGTGCCGCTCGACAAGGTGTCGGATCACATGAAGACCGCCGTGATCTCCATCGAGGACGAGCGTTTCTACGAGCACGGTGGCGTGGACCCCGAGGGCATCTCGCGAGCCGCGCTCAAGAACTTCGGCGGCGGTGACATGCAGGGCGCCTCGACGCTCACCCAGCAGTACGTGAAGAACGTCCTGATCGAGGAGGCCGACCGGTCGGGCGACGCCTTCGGCATCCTGGAGGCCCGCGAGGACTCGCTGACGCGGAAGCTTCGCGAGGCGAAGCTGGCGATCGCGCTCGAGAAGGAGATGTCCAAGGACGAGATCCTGCAGGGCTATCTGAACATCGCGCAGTTCGGCTCAAGTGTCTACGGCGTCGAGACGGCCTCGCGGCACTACTTCAACAAGTCGTCGAGCAAGCTGTCCGTGGTTGAGGCGGCGACGATCGCCGGCATCACCAAGGCGCCGAGCCAGTTCGACCCACTGGAGAACCCCGTGAAGGCCGAGGAGCGGCGTGACCTCGTCATCGGCAAGATGTGGCAGCTCGGCTACATCACTACGGAGGAACGCGACGCGGCGCTGGCGACGAAGCTGGCGGACAGCCTCCATGTCCAGCCGCTCGACGTCGGTTGCGAGTCCGCCAAGGGTGCGGCGTTCTTCTGCGATTACGTCATCAAGGAAGTCATGTCCAGCCCGGAGTTCGGGAAGACCAGGGACGACCGCTTCAACCTGCTGTACCGCGGTGGCCTCCAGATCATGACCACGCTGGACATCAAGAAGCAGCGAGCCGCCGAGGCGACGATCAACGACGCAGTCCCGGCCAACGACCCGAGCCAGCTCGAGGCTGCGATCACCTCGGTCGAGCCCGGCACCGGGAAGATCCTGGCCATGGCCCAGAACGTTCCCTATGACGCGGGCGCCGAGCCTGCACCCCGGCACACCTCGCTGAACTACTCGGCGGACTACGCGCACGGCGGGTCACGCGGTTTCCAGGCCGGCTCGAACTTCAAGCCGTACATCCTCGCGGAGTGGCTGCGCTCCGGACGACAGCTGTATGACCCCATCAACGCGAGCGCGTTCTCGGCGCTGTCGTCCTCCTTCCAGGTCAAGCCGTGCAAGCAAACCCTGGCTAACACCCCCTGGCCTGTCGGGAACGTCGAAGGCTCGACCAGCGGCATGACGGACGTGCTCACCGGCACGTTCCAGTCGCTCAACACCGTCTACGCCCGCATGTCGCACGAGCTCAACCTGTGCGACATTGCTGGCACAGCCTGGGACGCCGGATTCCGGCCGACCACGTCGTCCGACCCGGCGCCCCGGATCATCGAAGTTCCCAAGGAGACGGACATCGACGTCTTCGCCCCGATGGTGCTGGGCACCCAGTCGACGACGCCGGTCTACCAGGCGGCCTCGTACGCGACGTTCGCCAACGGCGGCACCTACTGCGCGCCGATCGCGATCCTGGAGGTGCGGGAGCGGGACGGCGCAAAGATGAAGGTGCCCGGCAGCGACTGCAAGCAGACGCTCGAGCCCGCGGTGGCGAACACCGTCGCCTTCGCGATGACCAAGGTCTTCGGCTCCACAGGAACGGCCTGGAAGCTTGGCGGCGGACTGAGCGATGGCCGCGCGGTGGCTGGTAAGACCGGCACGACGAACGGGGCTAATCAGAGCTGGTTCACCGGGTATACGCCCAACCTCTCGACCTCCGTCTGGGTCGGGGAGGCGAACGGCGACTTCGAGCACAAAGACTTCTACGTGAAGGGCCAGTTCTACAAGGCCCTCTACGGCGGTGAGATCGCTGCGCCGACCTGGAAGACGTACATGGACCAGGCGGTCGTCGGCCTTCCGGAGAAGAGCTTCCCGGCACCCGACCCGAACCTCGTCGGGCAGAAGGCCACCCCGCCCAAGCCGGACAAGAACGACGACGAAGAGGGTGACTCGAACGGCGGTGGCTCCGGCGACGAGGACGGCTCCGAGGGCGGTGACTCCGGAGACACCGGTGGCGGTGGCGACGCCGGCAACGGCAACGGGAACGGCAACGGCAACGGCGGCAACAACGGGAACGACTGATCTCTATGGGAACGCTGGGTAACGTCGGCAAGGCGCTCGGGATCGCCGGGGGCGTAGTAGTCGCCGGGATCGCGTACGCGCACGTGGAGACGAAGCTCTTCCGCGTGCGGCGGGTGACCGTGCCCGTGCTGCCCCCGGGGCAGCGTCCGATCCGGGTGCTCCACGTCTCCGACCTGCACCTGACGCCGAGCCAGCGGACCAAGCAGGCCTGGGTCCGCTCGCTGGCCGCGCTTGAGCCCGACCTGGTGATCAACACGGGTGACAACTTCGGGCACACCCAGGCGCTGGCCCCGCTGCTCGACGTCCTCGGCCGGCTCATGGACGTGCCCGGCGCGTTCGTGATGGGTTCGAACGACTACCACGCGCCGACGTTCAAGAACCCGGCCAGGTACCTGCTGCCCGATGCTCGCGTCCAGGGTGCGGAGAAGGTGCCGCTGCCCACGGAGTCGCTCACCAAGGCGTTCACCGAAGCAGGCTGGGTGGACCTGAACAACAGCCGAGGCCTGGTCGAACTGCGCGACGGTCGCACCGTCGGGCTGGTCGGGATGGATGACCCGCACCTCGACCGCGACGTCATGCCGGAGCCGGGCCGCGTGCCCGGTGAGGAGGACGCGGTGCTGCGCCTCGGCGTCGTGCACGCGCCGTACAAGCGGGTGCTGAACCAGCTGAAGGCTGACGGCGTCGACGCGATCATCGCCGGGCACACGCACGGCGGGCAGCTCTGCCTGCCGTTCTACGGCGCGCTCGTGACGAACTGCGACCTGGACCGCACGCGGGCGTCCGGCCTGCACGGCTGGCCCGGTGTCCGCCCGGACCGCGAGGGCGGCGAGGGCTCGACGTGGCTGCACGTCTCGGCGGGCGCCGGCACCTCGCCCTACGCGCAGGTCCGGTTCGCCTGCCGCCCCGAGGCGACGCTGATGACGCTGACAGCCCGGGCGGTCTGAGCAACGACGAAGAGGCCAGGTGATCCGTAGATCACCTGGCCTCTGGCGTGCTACCTCAGCGCGCCCTGCGCTCCAGCCTGTCGAGGTCCAGCAGCACCACTGCCCGGCCCTCGCGGCGGACCCAGCCGCGGGTCGCGAAGTCGGCAAGGGCCTTGTTCACGGTCTCGCGGGAGGCGCCGACGAGCTGCGCCAGCTCCTCCTGGGTGAGGTCGTGCGCGACGCGGATGCCGTCGTCGTTCGGCTCGCCGAAGCGGGTCGAGAGGTCCAGCAGCGCCTTGGCCACGCGGCCGGGCACATCGGAGAAGACGAGGTCCGCGAGGGTCTCGTTGGTGCGGCGCAGCCGGCGCGCCAGCGCGCCGAGCAGCTGGGTGGCGACACCCGGGTGGTCGGCGATCCAGCGCACGAGCGACTCGTGGCGTAGCTCGTAGACCACGGAGTCCGACACGGAGGAGGCGGAGGCGGTGCGGGGGCCGGGGTCGAACAGGGACAGCTCCCCGAACATCTCGCCAGGGCCCAGGATCGACAGCAGGTTCTCGCGGCCGTCACTCGACCGGCGACCCAGCTTGATCTTGCCCTGCGCGATGACATAGAGCCGGTCGCCCGGTTCGCCCTCGCGGAAGAGCACGTCGCCCCGGACCAGCTCCACGGGCACCATGGACTCGAAGAGCGCGCGCGTCTCCTCGCCTTCCATGTCCGCGAACAGGGGGGCAGAGAGTACGACTTCGTCGTCCACCAGTGGTGTCCTCACGTGTCGGGGACTTTCGTCCATCAGTCTTTTCCACCTCTCAGTCTGCCTCAATGTCACGAGATTGCCGGGTCATCGGGTTCTCTCGCGGCGTCCGCGTGGCGTGCAGCCCGACTCGATCGTCCGCCAGGTGCGGGATGTCGGCTTTGCTCGGCGCGAAGTAGGACGCCCGTCCATAAATCCTAGGGGGTTTCACCTGGGAGTTTGGAACGGGCGTCCCAGGTACCTCTCAGGGAACGTCGCGCTGTTCCGGACCCACGTACTCGCACACCGGTCGGATCAGCGCGTTGGCCGCACGCTGCTCCATGATGTGCGCGGTCCAGCCCGTGATGCGCGAGGCCACGAAGAGCGGCGTGAAGATGTTCGTGTCGAACCCCATCAGGTGGTACGCCGGGCCTGCCGGGTAGTCCAGGTTCGGCTTGATGTTCTTGGCCGCGCCCATGGCGTTCTCGAGGGTGTCGTACAGGTCGAGCACCGCGGTGTCGCCGTAGTGCTCGGCCAGGTCGCCGAGCACGGCACGCATGGTCGGCACCCGCGAGTCGCCGTTCTTGTAGACCCGGTGGCCGAACCCCATGATCTTCTTCTTGTTCGCCAGGGCGTCCTCGAGCCATGCCTCGGCCCGGTCGGCGGTGCCGATCTCCTCGAAGGTCGCCTGCACCGCCTCGTTGGCCCCGCCGTGGAGCGGGCCCTTGAGGGCGCCGATGGCGCCGGTGACGGCGGAGTGCAGGTCGGCGAGCGTCGACGTGATGACGCGCGCAGTGAACGTGGAAGCGTTGAACGAGTGCTCCGCGTACAGCACCATCGAGGCTTCGAAAGCCTGCACGACGGCGGGCTCCGCCTCCTTGCCGAACGCCATCCACAGGAAGTTCGCGGAGTAGCCGAGGTCCTCGCGCGGGTGCACGAGCTCCTGGCCGTGCCGGCGCCGCTGGTCCAGCGCGACGACGGCGGGCAGGACCGCCCACAGGCGGACGGACTTGGCGAGCTCGGCCTCGACGGACGAGTCCTCGGCCGCCGGGTCGTGGGCGCCAAGGATCGAGACCGCGGTGCGGCACACGTCCATGGGGTGGCAGTCGGTGGGCAGCTCGAGGATGGCGTCGCGGACGTTGTCCGGCAGCTCGCGGTGCACGCGCTCGGTCGCCGTCTGCTCGGCCAGCTGGGCCGACGTCGGGAGCTCGCCGTGCCACAGCAGGTAGGCGACCTCCTCGAAGCTCTTCCTCGCGGCCAGCTCCTGCACCGGATAGCCCCGGTACAGCAGCGAGTTGGTCTCGGGATTGACCTTCGAGATCGCCGACGTGTCGGCGACGACGCCGGCCAGACCCTTACGGATCTCCGTGGTCTCGGTCATGAGCACTCCTTCGTGTCGAGACAAAGTCAGGGCTTGTAGGTGAAGACGTTCGAGTCGAAGTGGTTGTAGGCCGCGTAGTCGGTGAGCTCGTACAGCCGCGCGCGGGTCTGCATCTGGGGCACCAGGGCGTCCTGGGTGCCGGACGCCGAGATCTCCTCCAGCGCGCGCTCCGCGGCACCCATCGCTATCCGCAGCAGGGTGACGGGGTAGATCACGAGCCGCGCCCCGGCGTCGTGCAGCTGCTTGGCCGTGAAGAGCTCTGACTTGCCGAACTCGGTCATGTTGGCGAGCACAGGGACGTCGAGCGCCGAGGCGACGGCCTCGAACTCCGCGAGGTCCTTCATCGCCTCGGGGAAGATCGCGTCGGCGCCCGCGTCGACCAGGACCTTGGCGCGGTCGATCGCGAGCTTGAGCCCGCGCTCGCCCGGCTCCGTGCCGCGCACGTCGGTGCGCGCCATGATGAGGAAGTCGGGGTCGCGGCGGCCGTCGACGGCGGCCCGGACGCGCCGGACGGCGTCGTCGAGCCCGACGACCTCCTTGCCGTCCAGGTGACCGCACCGCTTGGGGTTGACCTGGTCCTCGATGTGGATGCCGGCCACGCCGGCGTCCTCCATGGTCTGGACCGTGCGGGCGACGTTCATGGGCTCGCCGAAGCCGGTGTCGGCGTCGGCCAGTACCGGCAGGTCGGTGACCCGGGCGATCTGGCCGGACCGGCCGGCCACCTCGGTGAGGGTGGTCAGGCCGATGTCCGGCAGTCCGAGGTCGGCGGAGAGGACGGCGCCGGAGACGTAGACGCCGTCGAACCCCTTGTCCTGGATCAGCTTGGCGCTGAGCGGGTTGAACGCACCCGGGAGGCGAAGGATGTCCGGACCGGCGAGGGCCTCGCGGAAGGCGCGGCGCTTGGCCGCCGGGGTGAGGTGGGAGTAGAGCATCAGGCCTGTCCCAGCTCGAAGAGGCCCGTCGGGGACTTGACCGCCTCCAGCACGCCGGGCGCCGCGACGATCGTGAGCTCGCGGACCTCGGCGGGCGTCAGCTCGGGCAGCCGCTCGGCGAGGCCGAGGAAGCGCTCGATCTCCGCGTCCGTCAGGATGCCGGCGGCGAGCGTGCGGAACTTGCCGACGTAGTTCGCGCGAGCGAACGGGCGGGCGCCCAACGGGTGCGCGTCGGCGACGGCGATCTCGCGCGTCACGACCTCGCCCGAGGTGAGCGTGATCTCCACGCGGCCGCCGAACGCCTTCTCGGCGGGGTCGGTCGAGTGGTAGCGGCGCGTCCACTCGGCGTCCTCTGCGGTGGTCACCTTGCGCCACAGCACTACCGTGTCCGGCCGCTGGGCCCGCGACGGGGCGTAGGAGTCGACGTGGTGCCAGCCGCCGTCCTGCAGCGCGACGGCGAAGATGTACGGCACGGAGTGGTCGAGGGTCTCGCGGGACGCCGTCGGGTCGTACTTCTGCGGGTCGTTGGCGCCCGAGCCGATCACGTAGTGCGTGTGGTGGCTGGTGTGCAGCACGATGCCCTGGACGTTCCTGGGGTCCCGCAGCTCCGGCCGCTCGTTGCCGAGCGCGCGGGCCATGTCGATGATGGCCTGCGCCTGGTACTCCGCGGAGTGCTCCTTGGTGTACGTGTCGAGGATGCCGGTGCGCGGCTCGCCGGCCTCGGGCAGCACGACGTCGTAGGCGGCGTCGGGCCCGTCGAGGAGCCAGGCGACGACGCCGTCCTCACCCTCGTAGATGGGCTCGGGGGAGGTCTGGCCGCGCAGCGCGCGGTCCACTGCCTCGATCGCGAGCTTGCCCGCGAAGGCCGGGGCGTGCGCCTTCCACGTGGAGATCTGGCCCTTGCGGCTCTGCCGCGTGGCCGTTGTGGTGTGCAGGGCCTGGCCGATCGCCTGGAACACGGTCTCGGTGTCCAGGCCGAGCAGGGTGCCGATGCCTGCCGCCGCCGACGGCCCGAGGTGCGCCACGTGGTCGATCTTGTGCTTGTGCAGGCTGATCGTGCGGACCAGGTCCACCTGGATCTCGTAGCCGGTCACGATGCCCCGGACCAGGTCCTTGCCGGTGCAGCCGGCGTGCTGGGCCACCGCGAGGATCGGCGGGATGTTGTCACCCGGGTGGGAGTACTCGGCCGCGAGGAACGTGTCGTGGAAGTCGAGCTCCCGCACTGCGACGCCGTTGGCCCATGCTGCCCACTCGGGGCTGCTGGTCGCCTCGGGCGCGAGGCCGAACACGGTGGACCCGGGACGGTAGGGGTGCGCCTGCGCCTGTGAGCGGGCGGCGACCGCCGGGCCACGGGTGAGGCTGGCCGCCGCCACGGCGGCGTTGTCGATCACCCGGTTGATCACCATGTCGGTGACCTCTGCGGTGGGTTCGACGGCGTCCGTGGCGAGCTCCGCGAGCTTCCAGGCGAGCTGGTCGGTGCGCTTGAGCGGCTCGGCAGACGGGTAGACGCGCAGGTGGTGCGTGTACGGCATGGTGATTCTTCCTCGATTCACGTGGACCGTCGTGGGGTCCTCAGATATGCGTCCTCGACCTTCTCATACTCCGCGTCCTAGGTACATGGCGCCAAACCGGGCGGCGAAGCACAGGGGCCGAATGTCAGTGAGGATCGTTAGTCTGGCCGATGTGACCACAGTCAGGGAACGCGAACCCGATAACGCAGCGAAGGGCACGCCGGAGAGCAAGCTGGCGCTCGTGCGCAGAGCGCGGCGTGTCAATCGCCTGCTCGCTGAGACCTATCCGGATGCCCGGGCGGAGCTGGACTTCACGACGCCGCTGGAGCTGCTGATCGCGACCGTGCTCAGCGCCCAGACCACCGACGTCCGGGTCAACCAGACCACGCCGGAGCTCTTCGTGATGTACCCGGACGCCCAGGCGTACGCCGAGGCGGACCCGGACGAGCTCGAGGACATCCTGCGGCCCCTCGGCTTCTTCCGGGCCAAGGCGCGGGCGGTGATCGGCCTGGGCCAGGCGCTGGTCGAGCGGTACGACGGCGAGGTCCCTGGCCGGTTGAAGGACCTGGTCACACTCCCGGGCGTGGGGCGCAAGACGGCGAACGTGGTGCTCGGCAACGCCTTCGGCGTCCCGGGAATCACCGTCGACACGCACTTCGGGCGGGTGGCGCGGCGGCTCGGCTTCACCACCGAGGAGGATCCGGTGAAGGTCGAGACCGAGGTGGGGGAGCTGTTCCCCAGGAAGGACTGGACCAAGCTCAGCCACCACCTCGTCTGGCACGGACGGCGGGTGTGCATAGCGCGGAACCCGGCGTGCGGGGCGTGCAGCATCGCCGACCTCTGCCCCTCCTACGGAGCGGGCGAGACGGACCCCGACAAGGCGGCGAAGCTGGTGCGCCCGGCGCCGGAGCGTTCGGAGTCGGCGGGCCTGCCCCTGAAGTAGCGCTACCTCGGCGCGGGGCTCACCCGGGCCAGCCAGCGCAGCAGGATCTGATTGACCTGGTCCGGGGCTTCCTCTGGCAGGAAGTGGCCGGCGCCCGGGATCAGCTCGTAGTGCAGGTCCGGCGCGAGGGCTATGGCGTCGAGGTCGGCGCGCTCGGGCCGCACGATGCCGTCCCGGCCACCCTGCAGCTGCAGCGTGGGTATACCGAGTGGACGGCGGAGCGCGGTACCGAACCGGCGCCCGTCCATCCGGGGCGTGGACCGCACGGCCCAGCGCAGCGCCTCCGCGGCCGAGTGCGCGGCGAACGGGATCCGCATGACCGCCTTGTACAGGTCGACCACGTCGGCGGGCAGCGGGGCGGCCGCGCCCAGCGCGAGGGTGCGCTCCACGAGGTCGCCCTGGGCCAGTGCCCGCTCAGGCAAGGTCGGGACCTGGAGGTACGCGATCTCGCGCAGGGCCGCCGTGGTGAAAGCGGCCCGGCTGCGCAGGCGCACCCGGGCCGGATGCGGGCTGGCCAGCACGGCGACCGCCGTCGTCGTGCCGGGGTGCAGGGCGCCCATCGCCCAGGCGAGCGTGCCGCCCGTGCCGTGCCCCACCACCACGGCGCGCTCGCGCCCGAGGGAGCGGACGACGCCCGCGACATCCGCCGCCCGCGCGGGTACCCCGTAGCCCGACGGCGGCTTGTCCGACCCGCCCACACCGCGCACGTCCATCGCCGCCACGCGGTAGCCGGCGTCGGCCAGGGCGGGGATCTGCGCGCGCCACGCCCACCAGAACTCGGGGTAACCGTGCAGGAGGACGACCAGCGGCGCCGAACGGCTCTCGGTCCCGGCGACCGCCACGTGGAAGCGTGAGCCGCCCGACGAGACGAACTCGTGCTGCCACGGACCCTCGACCAGGGCGCACGTGTAGTCGCTGGTGGCTGCCGTGCGGACGGCCGGTCGGGCCGAGAGTGCGGTCACAGGTACGAACCTACGCGGTCGGTGCCGCGCGCGCCCGGCTACCGGCCACCGGTTCAGTGGCCGGTCTGTGCGACCTGTCGCCCGGTCGGCCCCGGGTTGGGGTCGTCCGTGCCGGCCGGCGCGGCCTCCGCCGGTGCGGGCGGGAGCACTGCGGCGGGCGGCGGGGCGGGGAGCTCCTCGGTCGGCCGTTCCTTCGGCGGGTCGAACCGGTAGCCGACGTTGCGCACCGTGCCGATGAGCTGCTCGTGCTCCGGCCCGAGCTTCGCCCGGAGCCGCCGCACGTGCACGTCGACGGTACGAGTGCCCCCGTAGTAGTCGTAGCCCCAGACCTCCTGCAGCAGCTGCGCACGCGTGAACACGCGGCCCGGATGCTGCACGAGGTACTTGAGGAGCTCGAACTCCTTGTAGGTCAGGTCGATCGGGCGACCGCGCAGCCTTGCGGTGTACCCGCCGGCGTCGATGGCGAGCTCGCCCGCGGAGATCTCCTGCTGCGACTCCTCCGCGGGGCCACGCGCCGAACGCTCGATCACCAGGCGCAGGCGAGCCTCGACCTCTGCGGGTGAGGCGGTCTCCAGCAGCAGGTCGTTGGCGCCCCACTCGTGGGTCACCACCGTCAGGCCGCCCTCGGTGAGGATCAGCACGAGCGGCACGGTCAGGCCCGTCGCGTGCAACAGCCGGCAGGTGGTGCGGGCGGCGACCAGGTCACGGCGGGCATCCAGCAGGACGACGTCCGCATCCGGGGCGTCGACGAGCGCCGAAGGCTCCATCGGGAGCACCCGGACCCGATGGGAAAGCAGTCCTAGTGCGGGCAGTACCTCGGCAGACCCACCGGTGGCGGGTGTGAGGATCAACAGCTCTGCCATTGACGCACCTCCTCTCGGAACCGGCGTCTTGCAACCGTCCCTGGCTCGGGTCTCGCTGTAGCGAGACGTCCCGTCGCGTCCAACTGGCTCTGCGGAAGTCTGCCCTGTTGCTTGTTGCGTGCATGTTACACGCCCTTTTCCTGGACACCACCATGCTGCTCAGGACCCGTGACACTCACATGACACGCGCGTTGCCCGACGCTCACAGGCCCCTGATCAGGCGGTTCGGAGGCTCGTCCGGAGACTCTTTCGAGACTCTCTCGGAGCCAGATTGAAGGAACACGGACAGACTCTGGAAAACTCGGTGTCGTGTCCGTCTCCACCCGCGCCGTGACGACCGCTGCGCTCGCAGCCCTCGTCGCCGCTGCGTCCTACGTCCAGCCCCGGCCGCTGCCCCTCGTGGCGGCGGTGGTGGTCCTGGTGGTTCTCGTCGCGCTGGGCTGGCCGTCCCTGCTGCGGCTGCCCGCGGCCGGAAGTACACGGTTGGTCGTGGCGCTCTGCGGCACCGGCGGAGCGGCCGCCACGTATTTCACCCAGGGGGAGCCGGTGCTGCGGCACCTGCCGACGGTCCTGGCCGGTGCGGTGGTGCTCTCGTTCATCGCACAGATGCTGCGCCGCGACGGCCGCCCGCAGCTGACCGAGTCGGTATCGGGCACGGTCGCCGGCGTCGTCGCCGCCATCGCGACCTCCGGCTGGATCGCCGCCGCACGGTCTGACGCCGGCGCCACGCTGGTGGTGACGAGCGCGGTCGCCCTGGCGGTCGCGGCTGCCGTCGCGGCCCTGCCGGTCCGCGGCTGGGTGGCGCTGGGGATCTCCGCGGTCGCCGCGGTGCTGGTGGGCGGGGCCGCGGCGACGCTGCTGCCGGACATCGACACAGTGAGCGGCCTGTGGTGCGGGCTCGTCGCAGGTGTAGTGGTCGGTGCGCTGCACCTGCTGCTCGAACGGCTGCCCGCCCGCGGTGCGCGGCTCGCCGGGCTCACGGCGAGCGCGCTGCCCGTGGCGGTCTGCGGCATCTTCGTGTTCGTCGTGGGCCGGATGGTGATCCTCTAGGACTGACGGATCAGGACTGACGGATCATCTCGCCGGCGATCTCGATGCGGACCTTCCTGGCGACCAGGACGCCGCCGGCCTCGAGCGCGACGTTCCAGAGCAGGCCCCACTCCTCGCGGTCGATGTCGCAGCTGCCGTGGAACCCGAAGATGTCCTGGCCGTAGGGGTCGTGCCCCACGCCGCCGAACTCGCACTCGAGCGAGACCGGGCGGGTGACGCCGCGCACCGTGAGCAGACCGTCCATGACGAACTTCGTGAAGGAGCCGTCGGGCTGGTCCGGGTCGTGCGGACGGCGTCCCGCGGTGCCCGCCTTGAGCCGCGCCCACGAGAAGATCGGGTCCACCTGCGTCCGCATCCGGAAGCCGGTGCTGCGGAACTCGATGGTGGCGTGGTTCTCGACGTCCAGGAAGTCGGGGCCCGACAGGTGCGCGTCGCGGTCGGGCACGTGGGTGCCGATGGACGCCGCCTGGATCGTGCAGCTGACCTGGGACATCAGCGGGTCGTCGGCCACGACCACCGTCGCCTCGCCCTCGGCGAACTCGCCGCGGACGGGGCTGACCATCATGTGCATGGCGAGAAAGCCGAGCCGCTTGTGGTTCTGGTCGAGCGCGTACTTCCCGGCCGCCGGAATGGTGATTCCGTTCCAGGTACGTGTTGGCAAAACTTCCATCTTAGCAAATTCTCCCATATATGCGGATACATGCACGTTACCACCGGGGCGACATGGGCTTGGTAGGCATTTCGGCACGAGAAATACTGCTTCGGGCGGGGGCGGTGCCAAGGAAATCACGCGCGCGAACCCGCGAGAAGCGAGCCTGCACGCAATGTGACAGGTGTCATTGCAGGTGAGGACTTGTCTGGACGAGCAACACACGGCATCGTGGGTTAAATGTTGTTGGGACAAGTGGTCGCGCTGGTCGTGCTCGTGCTGGGTACCGCAGCTCTCGGAGTGTGGTGGTCGGCACGTCAGGGTGCCGTGCGCGCACCCCGGCAGGCGCCGGCCGGCATCGACTGGGCGTCGGCCGGGGTCGCGCTCGCGGACCGGGTGACGTTCGTGCAGTTCTCCGCCGAGGTGTGTGCCGCGTGCCGGTCCACCTCACGGGTGCTCGGAGGGCTCACCGGCTCGAGCTCCGGCGTCGGGCACCGCGAGCTGCTCGTGGACGACCACCTCGACCTCGTGCGCAGCCTGGGTGTGCTCCGCACGCCCACCGTGCTCGTGGTCGACGGCGGCGGCCGCGAGGTGGCCCGCATGAGCGGCGTAGTCTCCGACACGCAGGCACGTCAGGCACTCAACCGGGTCCCCACTGCGGCGGCCGAAGCGGACGGGGAAGGGCAGTCATGAGCATGAACAAGGGGATCGACCCGCGCGGACCGCGCGTAGGGGCAAGCATCACGGCGGTACTGCTGGCAGCCGTGGTGCTGCTCGGCCCGAGCCCCGCCGGTCTGTGGCTGCTGACGTTCATCATGCTGAGCTTCCTGCTCGGCACGCTGCGCGGAGCCGAGGGCTCGTGGCAGGGCATGCTGTTCAAGAAGTTCGTCCGGCCGCGGCTGGGCCCGCCCGCGGAGATGGAGGACCGGCGTCCGCCGCGCTTCGCGCAGGGAGTCGGCCTCTTCGTCACCGCGGTAGGCGTGATCCTCGGGTTCTTTGGCGTACTTCCCGCTGTCCCGATCGCGGCAGCGGTGGCGTTCGTCGCAGCGGCGCTCAACGCCGTCGTCGGCCTGTGCCTCGGGTGCGAGATGTACCTGCTGCTGCGTCGGGCGGGCCTGGTCCGCGCCTGATCGAAGCATCGGTTCGGAGCCCAGGCCGCTCAGTAGACGAGCGCCTGGGCTCCGTCGCGCAGGATCTCCTCCGTGAAGAGGGCCGCGCCCGCGATCCGGACGCCGGGCAGCACGTCCGCCTCGGTGATGTCCCGGCGCGCGGCGCACTGGGTGCAGAGCGTCACGGTTCCCCCGGCCAGGACGGCCTCCAGCAGGTCGGGCAGCGGCGTCGCGTGCTCGAGCGCGAGGTCGGCCGCGCGGCCGGGCAGCGCGAACCACGCCGACTCCCCGGTGAGCCAGAGGCTCACCTCGGCCCCGGACGCCACGGCGGCGGCCGCGACGGTGAATGCCTGGTTGGTGGCCTCGGGCCGGTCCAGGCCTGCAGTGGTCTTGATCACGAGCTGGCGCATGCCGCTGACTGTAAGCGGTCGACCGTTAGGATCGACGGCATGTCGATCCATGCCCTTGAGCTCATCTTCACCGGCCTCATCGTCGCCGTCGCCGTCACGGTCACCTGGTTCGCCGGCTACGTCGTCTACAAGCTGTACACCGGCCAGCGCTGATGACGTTCACCTTCCCTGACGGCCTCTCGCCCGACGTGTACCCGCTGGCCTGGCTGGTGGGCCGGTGGCGCGGCGAGGGCGTGATCGAGTACCCGGGCATCGGCAAGAAGACGTTCGTGCAGGACCTGGTCTTCGACCACGACGGCGGCCCGTACGTGCGGTTCGAGTCCACGCTGCGGGTGCTGGACGAGACGGTCCCGGACAAGCTGCCCGACGACGGCGAGTGGCCGGCCCCCGTGCCGGACCCGGCAGGCACCGTCTGGTCCACCGAGACCGGCTACTGGCGCGTGTCCACCGACCGCCCCGACGGCCTCGAGGAGGACAAGCACGCGCTCGAGGTGCTCGTCGCCGACGCCTCCGGGCGCATAACGGTCTACGTCGGCGCCGCGGGCAACGGACGGATCGACCTGGCTTCGGACGCCATCGCGCGGACGTCGACGGCGTCCGAGGTGCGTGCGTCGAAGCGGCTGTACGGCCTGGTGCAGGGTCGCCTGCTCTGGGTGGAGGAGCTCGCCGCGTTCGGTGAGCCCATGCGCTCGTACGCGTCGGCGGAGCTGGACCGGCAGTGACAACCGGCAGTGACAACCGGCAGTGACAACCGGCAGTGACAACCGGCAGTGACAACCGGCAGTGACAACGCGGACGGGGAATGCCTCGTCCGCCCACAACGCTGCACCTGAGGTGAGCATGGATTACGAGAGCCCCCTGTTGAGCCGCCACGGCGCGGTCGCCGCATCCGGTCCCGACGCCGGAATCGCCTGGCACTACGGCGACCCGACGGCCGAGCAGCGCGCGCTGTCGCGCGGCGGGGCGGTGGTCGACCAGTCGCACCTCGGGATCGTCCGGGTCGCCGGCCCGGACCGGCTGAAGTGGCTGCACTCGATCACCTCGCAGCAGCTGGAGGGCCTGGCCCCCCGGACCAGCACGGAGCTGCTGGTCCTCTCGCCGCAGGGTCACATCGAGCATGCGGCGGGCGTCGTGGACGACGGCGAGGCCACGTGGCTGATCACCGAGCGCGAGTCGGCGCCCGGCCTGGCCGGCTGGCTCGACCGGATGCGGTTCACGCTCCGCGTCGAGGTCGCCGACGTCACCGACGAGTGGGCGGCGATCGGCGAGCCCGTCGCCGCGGAAGGTGTCGAGGGTGAGCCGGTGACCTGGCACGACGCCTGGCCGAACGTCCTGGCCGGTGGCACGCGCTACGGCCCGCCCGAGTCCGAGCACCCCGGTGCGGAGCGCCCGTGGCGGCTCGTGCTGGTGCCGCGTGCGGACCTGGACGCCGAGGTCGCGGCGCGTGAGGCGGCCGGCTGGCCGCTCGCCGGCACCTGGGCCACCGAGGCCCTCCGGGTCGAGGCGTGGCGCCCGCGGTACGCGCGCGACGTCGACGCCCGCACCATCCCGCACGAGCTGGACTGGCTGCGGACCGCCGTCCACATCAACAAGGGCTGCTACCGCGGCCAGGAGACCGTCGCCCGCGTGCACAACCTCGGCCGGCCGCCGCGCCGGCTGGTCATGCTGCACCTCGACGGCTCCCAGCACCTGCTCCCCGAGCCCGGTGCGGAGGTGCGCCTCCCGGCGTCGGACGGCGGAACCGGCAAGGTGGTGGGCACGCTCACCTCGATGGCCCGGCACCACGAGCTGGGACCCATCGGCCTCGCCGTGCTCAAGCGCAACGTGCCCGAGGAGGTCGAGCTCATGGTGGCGGGGGAGGTCTCCGGCCAGATCCTCGAGGTGTCGGCGGCCCAGGAGATAGTGGTTCCCGGCGACGGCGTCTCGGTCGACCGACCGGAGTCGCACGGACCGCTGACCCGTGGCCTCCGCGGTCCGGGCAGCCTCATCTAGCCCGAGTGAGCTCGCTGCCCGGCTCGGCCGACGAGATGTGGCGCAAGGCCATGCGCACGCTCATGCTGCGCACGAGGCTGCGCCAGGGTTGGACACGCGCGCGGGCGGGCCTGATCCCGATCGCCCAGGCCTCGCTCGCCGCCGGTGCCGCCTACCTGGTCGCGCGGTACCTGCTGGGGCACGAACAGCCCTTCTTCGC
This sequence comes from Promicromonospora sp. NPDC023805, assembly GCF_040639635.1. Lineage (NCBI taxonomy): Bacteria > Bacillati > Actinomycetota > Actinomycetes > Micrococcales > Promicromonosporaceae > Promicromonospora > Promicromonospora sp. NPDC023805. The sequence continues at coordinate 45,568 of NZ_JBFAAH010000017.1, forward strand.
GCCCGTCGCGGCGTGGGTCCTCCTCGGCTTCTCCGCGCAGCGGGACGTCCGCCGGGTGTCCGAGATGGCCGTGGGCGTGGCGGTCGGTGTCGCCATGGGCGACCTGATCGTGCACCTGATCGGGTCGGGCTGGTGGCAGCTCTCGCTGGTCCTGTTCATCTCCGCGATCGCCGCTCGGTTCATCGACCGGGGAGCCCTGCTGGTCACGCAGGCCGGGGTGCAGGCGATCATCGTGGTGGGCCTGCCGTCGGTCTCCGGCGGGCCGCTCGGGCGCTGGACGGACGCCCTGGTCGGCGGCGCCATAGCCCTCCTCGTCGCGCTGCTCACGCCTGGCGACACCCGGCGCCGTCCGCGGGCCCTGGCCGAACAGGCGGTGACCGAGCTCGCCGAGACCCTGGAGACGCTGGCTCGTGGCCTGCGCTCGCGCGACGCCGACGACGTCCAGGCCGCCCTCGTACGCGGCCGGGCCTCCGAGCCCGTGCTCGCCGAGTGGCAGGAGGCCGCGCGCGGGGCGCGCGAGCTGGCGCGGATCTCCGTGGGGCGGATGCATCGCGCGGAGCTCGCCCGGCTGGAGGAGCAGGCGGTGCTCGTGGACCGGACCATGCGCTCGGTGCGGGTCCTGGCGCGCCGCGTGCTCCCCGTCATCGAGGCCGACCACGACGTCGAGCCGGTCGCGGAGCTCGTCGAGGGCTTCGCGACCGGCGTGCGGCAGCTCGCGTCCGACGTCGGCTCGGGTGATGACGGCAAGCGCGGACGCGACGCCCTGACCGCCGTCGCTGCACGGGTGGACCCGCGGACCGTCGGCGAGGGCGACTGGCAGGTGCAGTCGCTGGTGATGCTGCTGCGCTCGCCCGTCGTCGACACGCTGGAGGCCGCGGGCGCCTCCCCGGGCGAGGCCCGGGACGCGCTGCCGGAGCTGTAGCGGCAAGTTATCCACAGCTCTGTGCACAGAGTTCGTTGTGGTCAGGTAGTTGATGGCACGCCGTCACGTGGAGGCCGGGAACCGCTTCGAACGGGACCCTGCAGCGGCCGCGCGGTTCGGCATCTACACGGCAGTGGTCTGGAGCCTGACCGGCGCCGCGGTCCTGATCGTCGGCCTGACCCTCGGCTGGACCTGGGTCTGGCTGCCCGGCCTGCTCGGCTGGGCGGTGTTCATGCTGATGCTCGCCACCATGCTGTTCGGCGCTCAGCACGCCGCCCAGGACTGATCAGCGGCGAAGGTCCGGGTCGGGACACCGGTCGGTGCCGTAGGCTCTCGGCGTGGGATTCTTGCAGTGGTTCGTCATGGCCGCACTCGCGCTGGTGGTCTTTGTCGTGCAGGTCGTCGCGCTGATCGACGCCGCACGCCGACCGGACAAGGGCTTCCGGGCCGAAGGGCGGTTGCCCAAGGTCGGCTGGCTGGCGATCCTTGGTGTCGCCGCCGCACTCGGTTTCCTCGGGCTGCCGCAGGGCTGGCTCCAGGGCGGGTTCATGTTCGGCTCCTTCCTCAACATCATCGCGGTGGCGCCGGCGATCATCTACTGGGTGAGCCTGCGTCCCCGGCTGCTGCCGTACAGCGCGCGCAACCGGCCCCGTGGCCCGCAGGGCGGCTGGTGACAGCGCCCATGGAGACCGGGCGAGTGGCGTCACCGATGGCCCGCACCGGCCGGACGTCGTCGGGCAGCGTGTTCGACGACGCGGCGCCGCTGGCCGAGGTGATCCGCGGCGACCTCGTCGAGTCCGTGCACCTCGGGCACCTCGTGGTGCTCGACCCGGCCGGCCGGCCGGTGGTCCAGGTGGGCAACCCGACCACGCAGATCTGGGCGCGGTCGTCGCTCAAGCCGCTGCAGCTCGTGGCGATGCTGCGCGCCGGCCTGGAGCTGCCGGACCGCCTGCTGGCGCTGGCCGCGGCCAGCCACAACGGCGAGCAGTTCCACCTGGAGGGCGTGCTGCAGATCCTCGCCTCGAGGGGCCTCGGCACCGGCGCGCTGCAGAACACACCTGACCTGCCGCTCTACCCGCCGGCCGCGCTCGAGTGGCACCTGGCGCCGCTGGGCGGCGGACCGGGTCCGGCGTCGCTCGCGCAGAACTGTTCGGGCAAGCACGCCGCGATGCTCGTCACCTGCCTCGCGCAGGGCTGGGACATCGAGACCTACCTGTCGCCCGAGCATCCGCTGCAGCGGGCGATCCGCTCGACCATCCTCGAGCTGACCGGCGACGCCGAGGTGGTCATGCACACCACCGTCGACGGCTGCGGCGCACCCCTGTTCTCGACGACGCTGCTCGGCCTGGCCCGCGCGTTCTCGACCCTGGGTGCCGCGCCCACCGTCGACGTCATCTCCCACGAGGCACGCGTCGGCCGTGCGCTCTCCGCGCACCCCGACATGGTGGGCGGCACCGGCCGCGACGCCACGCTCGCGATGGAGGCGGTGCCGGGCCTCGTCGCGAAGGACGGCGCCGAGGGCGTCTACGCCGCCGGCCTGCCCGACGGCTCCGCCATCGCGTTCAAGGTGCTCGACGGCTCCGCACGGGCCCGTCCGGCGATCCTCGCCGCCGCCCTGCGCGCAGCGGGTGCGTCAAGCCTGCCCGGTGTGTACCCGGGCGGCCTCGACGGGCTCGGCCGCGTGCCGGTGCTCGGCGGCGGGCGTTCGGTCGGAGAGGTCCGAGCGGTCTTCGCCGACGCGTACGAGGGCCGTCGATGAGGGCGGTCCTGCAGCGCGTCACGCGCGCCTCGGTGACCGTCGACGGCGAGGTGGTCGGCGCCATCGACAAGCCGGGCGTCATGGCGCTGGTCGGCGTCACGCACGACGACGGCCCCGCCCAGGTCGAGACGATCGCCCGCAAGATCGCCGAGCTGCGGATCCTGCGTGACGAGAAGTCCGTGGCCGACGTCGGCGCGCCCGTGCTCGTCGTCAGCCAGTTCACGCTCTACGGCGACGCCCGCAAGGGGCGCCGCCCGACCTGGGTCCAGGCGGCGCCCGGGCCGGTGGCGGAGCCGCTGGTGGACGCCGTCGTCGCCGCGCTGCGCGAGCGTGGCCTGACCGTCGAGACCGGACGCTTCGGCGCCGACATGCAGGTGGAGCTGGTCAACGACGGCCCGGTCACGATCCTCGTCGAGGCCTGACCGGGCGCGTAGCGGCTCAGCCGCTGTGTCGTTGCGCGGCTGAGTCTGCGGTTCCGCTCCGGGCGGATGCCTCGTTCCTCGGCCTCCACCCTGCGCTGCACCTCCGGCTCAGCCGCGGAGCGCCAGCACCGCCAGCTCCGTGCGGGAGCGCACCCCGAGCTTGCGGAAGACCCGCCCGAGGTGCACCTCGACGGTGCGGACCGACACGTAGAGGTTCGCGGCGACCTGCCGGTTCGTCCGGCCCTGCACCACCAGCCGCGCCACGTCGAGCTCGCGTTCGGTGAGCAGGCCGTCCCACTGCCCGCACAGCTCGTCCCGGCCGCCTGCGGTGGCAGACTCGTCCGTCGTTTCGTCAGGCGCCCGGCCCGCGGTCTCGCTCGCGCCCGCGGGCACAAAGCCAGGCGTCTTCAGCGCCTGCTCGGCGACGTGCTCCCAGGCCTTCGCCCCGGACTCCTCGAACAGCTCGTGGGCTCCGAGCAGGTGCGCCGCAGCGTCCCCGGGCAGACCGAGGCGTGCGTATGCCCGGGCCGCGACCAGCTCGGTGAGGCCGCGCTCGAACGTCGAGCCGACCCGCAGCGACGCCTCGACGGCCCGTTCACGCGCCCGGTTGACGCCGGAGGCGTCCGCGAGGGCGAGCTCGGCCCGCGCCAGGTCTAGCCGACGGCGCCGTGTCGGCCCGCCGGAGAAACCGCCCGCCGACTCCGGACCCGCCGTCGGCAGGACGTGGAGCCGCAGGCGCTCGTGCGAGTGCCGGGCTGCCCGGTCCTGGCCCGCGAGCACGAGCAGCTCCACCGGGTCCGGGGTGGGCAGCCAGAGCCGGCGCAGCTCGTCCCCGCCGCGTTCTGCCGCGAGCCCGAGCAGGGTTGCCGCCTCGACCCAGCGGCCGTTGAACACTGCGGTCTGGGCGCGGTCGCCCAACGTCGCGGCCCGCACGACGGGCGCCACCTGGCCGGGCACCGAGGCCTCGAGCGCGGCGGTCGGCCGGCTCAGGTGCCCCTCCCGGACCAGGTCGAGGCGGCGTGCCAGCGCTATCCCGAGCCCACCGAAGGCGAGGGCAACGGGCAGGCGTTCGACGGCGTCGTCGAGCACCGATGCCGCGCCGGTGATGTCGCCGAGGCGCAGCGCGAGGTACGACTGCGCGACGCGCAGGTGCGCCTCCGCGAGCGGCGTCATGGCATCGGAGGGCCCGTCGAACCACCAGCTGGGCGGACGTGCGGGAGCCAGCTCCGCGACCTCGCCGAGGATCGTCGCGGCCTCACCGGGGGCGCCGTCGAGCATGCGCATCGTCTTGCGCGCGGCCGCGATCGCCGCACGGTCGGCGCCGCAGGCGTCGCCAGGGACCACCGCGTCGGGCCGGCCGTCCAGGAGGGCGAGCGCGATGCCGAGCGGGCGTGCGGCGTCGGGCGCCCCTTCGGTGGTGGGGCCGGTGCCCGCGGCATGGGCGGCGCGGCGGAGGTGCACGACGGCGTCGTGCACGTGCCCCGCCCAGAGTGCCGCGCGGCCGGCGACCGCGAAGGCGCGTGCGCGCACCTTGTCGGTGCCGTGACTGGCGGCCTCACGGGCCACCTCGTGGGCGCGGTGGACGTCGCCGCGCGCGAGATGCTGCTCGGCGAGCTCGACCAGCCCGTCCGCGAGCAGGGGATCACCCGCGAGCGTGCTGAGCGCCGTGTGCCACATGGCGATGAGCGGTTCGTCGGCTCTGCGGTGCACCTTCGCCAGGGCCCCGTGGGCGGCGGTGCGGGTCGCGAGGTCGGCGTCCTCGTGGACTATCGAGCGGATGCGCGGGTGGTGGAACCGGAACCGGCCGCCCACCAGGTGCAGGTGCCGGCCGGCCGGTCCGGCCATGAGCGTGTCTATGTTGATGCCCGACGCGGCGAGCAGCACCTCGGTGCGGTCCACCACGGCGACGGCGGCGACGAGCAGGACCCGGCGTGCGTCGTCGTCCAGGCCGAGCGGGCCTACCGCCTCGCGGACAGCGCGCGCGGCAGGTAGCGGGTCCGGCATCAGCGCCGTCCCGAGGAGATGCTCGTCGTCGAGCATCCGGGCTGTCTGGTCCACACATCCAGGTTCGTCACCCACCACTCGGCTGAGCTCGCACGCGACGTGGGGTGCCACTGTGCGGTCGCCAAGGGGGAGCGGAAATACGACTTGCTGCGGCAGCGCGGTCATCGTCGACCCTCCCGGATTCGTTCACGGTGCTCGCAAGTATGGCCTCCGAACGTTTCACCCGCATCAACCTGAGGTCACGACTTTTGCTGCGAACCGCCGCCTGACCTGCCATGCTGCCCCGCCCAGACGGCGAGGTACCTGATACCGCACGAGGTTGTTTCGGAGGCGAAGGTTTCACCCAGTAACAACCTCGTGCGGTTCGCGCGGTTCCACTACGTAGTCCCATCGTGTGGAATTCCCTTATTTCCCATTAACGCAGGTTTCCTTACTTTTAACGAAGCGCGACTTAGCGTGACCCGCCGTCACCGATCGAAGACGACCGGACCAGGAGAGGGAAGACGATGGACTCGACGTACGAATCGCCGTCAGGCATCAGCAGGACGGGCCGACGAATCCTCGCGGGGGTGGCCGCGCTCGCCGTGGCGGCCTCCGCCGCCGTGACCGGCATCGGCCTCCGCGACGCGAACGCCGCGGAGAACGAGGCCGCCTCCGCCGCCGGCACCTCCGCCATCAACGGCTTCCGCAGCGTCGGCTACTTCGCCCAGTGGGGTGTGTACGGGCGCGGCTACCAGGTCAAGCAGATCGACACGTCAGGCGTGGCCGACGAGCTGACCCACATCAACTACGCCTTCGCGAACATCCACCACCAGAACCTCGAGTGCTTCGAGGCGAACAAGGCGCAGAGCCCCGGGCCCAACGGCTCCGACGGCGCGGGCGACGCCTACGCCGACTACGGCATGGGCTACACGGCGGCCAACTCGGTCTCCGGCACCGCCGACTCCTGGGACCAGCCGCTGGCGGGATCGTTCAACCAGCTCAAGCAGCTCAAGGCGAAGCACCCCGACCTCAAGGTCATGATGTCGATGGGCGGGTGGACCTGGTCCAAGAACTTCTCGCTCGCGGCCAAGACGGACGCCTCGCGCGAGAAGCTCGTGTCGAGCTGCATCAACATGTTCATCAAGGGCAACCTGCCGGTCATCGACGGCCGCGGCGGCGCCGGTGCCGCCGCAGGAGTCTTCGACGGGTTCGACATCGACTGGGAGTGGCCGGGCTCGCCGAACGGCGCCGAGGGCAACCACGTCGATCCGGTGAACGACAAGCGCAACTTCAAGCTTCTGCTCGCCGAGTTCCGCGAGCAGCTCGACGCGCTCAGCGCTCAGACGGGCAAGGACTACGAGCTCTCCGCGTTCCTCCCCGCCAACCCCGCTGACATCACGGCCGGTGGCTGGAACGACCCCGAGATCTTCAACTACCTCGACTTCGGCAACGTCCAGGGCTATGACCTGCACGGTGCCTGGGACCCGGCGCTGACCGGTCACCAGGGCAACCTCCACCACGACTCCGAGGACCCGCGGCCGCTCGCACGGCAATTCAGCGTCGACCTCGCGGTGCAGTCGTACACGGACGCGGGCATCGACCCGGCACAGCTCGGCCTCGGCCTCGCGATGTACGGGCGCGGCTGGACCGGCGCCCCGTCGTCCGACGCGTGGGGTACCGCGACCGGTGCCGCCTCCGGGCAGTACGAGGCGGGCATCAACGACTACGACGTGATCAAGAACGTCGGGACCGGGTACTACGACGCCGCACTCGGGGCCGCCTGGCGGCACGACGGCAACAACTGGTGGTCGTACGACAACGAGCAGTCCATCAGGGCCAAGGCCAACTACATCCGGGCAGAGGGCCTGGGCGGGGCCATGTGGTGGGACCTGTCGGGTGACCGGTCCGGCACCCTGACCGGTGCGCTGCAGGGCGTGCTCGGTACCGGCACGCCGGGCCCGGTGGAGGGCGGCGGTCCGACGGACCCGACCGATCCCCCGGACCCGACGGACCCGCCGGACCCGACCGACCCGCCGGTCGAGGAGTGCACGGCGGCGGCATGGAGCGCGTCGGCCGTCTACGTGGGCGGCAACACGGTTTCGCACAACGGCCACGAGTGGCGCGCCAAGTGGTGGACGCAGGGCGAGGCGCCCGCGCCGTCCGAGTGGGGGGTGTGGCAGGACCTGGGCGTCTGCTGACGCGGGGTCTCGACAGGCTCCGCCAACGGGGCCAGACGGTCTCGACAGGCTCGACCAACGGTGGTCGAGCCTGTCGAGACCGTTTTGTTGTGCGGCGCGGGTGCAAGGAACCCCGCGGCCACGACAGAGTGTGGGGGTGGACGACAGCCCCGGCGCCCCGCAGGACGATCTGCCGCACGAACGGCTTCCGCACGACGAGGCCTGGTTCAGCGCACTCTTCGACGCGCACTCGCGCGCCCTCTACTCCTACTTCATCCGCAGGCTGCCCGACGGCGGCCGTACCTCCGACGCCGAGGACCTCGCCGCCGAGGTGCTCGCCACCGCGTGGCGCCGTCGCGACGACGTCCCGGACGGCGCCGAGCTGCCGTGGATGTACCGGACGGCCGGCTACGTGCTGGCGAACCACCGGCGCAAGATGCGGGCGCTGCCCGTCGCGGTCGTGCCCGACGAGCCGGACGACGTGGACCCCGCGACCTTCGCCGTCACCGACGACGCCGTCCGGCAGGTCCTGTCCAGGCTCTCCCCGCGCGACCGGCGCATCCTCCTGCTCGTCGCCTGGGACGGGCTGTCCGGGGACGATCTCGCCGGGGTGCTCGGGGTCTCCCGCGGCGGCGCCGATGCGGCGTTGTCCCGCGCGCGGGCACGGCTTCGCGACGCGTGGGACGCCCACGAGCAAGCGGTGGACGCATGAGCACATGTACAGGGTGTGCGCGGTGCGCAGCCGAGCACTGCACGGAGGGACGGCGATGAACGAGCACGAACGGCAGGCGGACCCGGCGTTCGACCGCCTGATGGCGGCGGACCCCGCGAAGCATGCGCCCGATCCGGTCCAGGGCGTGCTCCGGGCCAAGGTCGACGCGCTGATCGCCGAGCAGCCCGAGGCAGGGCAGCCCGGCACCACGCGGCCCGGCACCACGCAGACGCAGCCCGCCGGGCGCGAACAGGGCGACGAGCTCGCGCTGCGGCGCTACCGGCGTCGGACGCCGTGGCTGGTCGCGGCCGCGGTGGCCGGCATCGTCGCGGCGGGTGGGGGCGGTTACCTGGCTGGGGAGTCTGGGGCCGCTCCCATCCAGGCGTCGGAGACGGCGCCAGAGGGGGGCGCAGAGAGCGCCCCCGACGAGCCGTCGGTCATGGCCGAGACGGACGAGGGCACGGCCAGTCGCGAGAGCAAGGCGGAGGACCAGGTCCTGGAGTCGCTCGGCGCGGGCGGTGACCTGCCGACGGCGACCGGGCTCGTGTTCCATGCCGGCGCCGGGCTGTCGGACGCGCCGACGACTGCCGAGGTGCGGGTGGCCGGGCCGTCCGGCGAGAGCCTCGGCTCCTACCCCGTGATCAGCGAGGTGGAGGCCGTCGAGCGGCTGGGCGACCCGAGATTCGCCGGCGCGGTGCTGGGCCGGACCTCTCAGGAACCGCCTCAGCAGGAGGCGGGTCCACTGGCGGCGACGCCCGTGCCGGGCGGCCCCATCGCGTGGCCCGTCGAGGACGTGACGATCGTCGGGGCGGCTCTCACGGAGGTGCGCTACACGCTGTCCGGAGCTGCCGTTCTGGACGTGCCCGCGTACGAGCTCAGGGACGCTGAAGGCAACGGCTGGACCGTCCTGGCGGTTGATGATGAGGTCCTTGACTTCGCACCGTGACGAGAGTGCTTGCCCGGTAGGGTCGCGAACGCAGGACGTCAGTTGAGAACACTTCTCGTCATACAAGGAGCGCACCATGGCAACACGTACCGCCCGCACCGCTTGGAACGGCACCTTCACGGAGGGGTCGGGACAGGTCGAGCTGTCGTCGTCGGGCGTAGGGACGTACGACGTCTCCTGGCCGGCGCGTATCGCCGACCAGGCCGCCGGCGTCACCAGCCCCGAGGAGCTCCTCGCGGCGTCGCACTCGTCGTGCTTCACCATGGCGTTCACGAACGAGCTTGGCGGGGCAGGCGCCACGCCGGAGCAGATCGAGGTCACGGCCGACGTGACCCTGGGGCCGGACCCGGCCGGCGGCGTCCGCATCACCAAGAGCGCCCTGACGGTACGCGGGTTCGCGACGGGCATCGACGAGGCCGGCTTCAAGGCCGCCGCAGAGGCCGCCAAGGCCGGCTGCCCGATCTCGAAGGCCCTCACGGGCGTCGACGCGATCACGATTGACGTCACCTTCGAGGGCTGACCCTCCTGCTGGAGCCTTCCCGCTGGTCGAGCGTGTCGAGAGCATTGGGTCTCGACACGCTCGACCAGCGAGGGGAGCGTCGTCCGTGAACGCCTGGCGCGATCCGCCGCCTCGTGGTGCGAGAATCGCGAGGTGCCCTCGCAGACTCACGACGCCCCGTCCCGGAACGGTATGAACGACGACGAACGCGCTGCGCACCGCTCGACGGGCCACACCGCTGACGCCGCCGAGGCCGCCCGCGCGGCCCGCGAGAAGGCCGAGGTCCGTGCCGCCGAGGAGGCGGAACGCCGCCGCGCCGAGAGCGAGGAGCGGCGCAAGGCCGCGCGCCGCGAGGCGGACCACGCCGCCGAGGCCGCGCGTGAGGCGGTCGCCGACGCGCTGCGCACGGCCATGGACGGCGCCGTCGACATCAGCACGCGCCGGCGCGCCGAGTACTCCACCGACGCGTCCAACTACCGGGTGGTCCCCGAGGGTGTGGTCTTCCCTGAGACGGTCGACGACGTCGTCGCCGCGCTCGAGGTGCTGCGCGAGCTCAAGGTCCCGATCACCGCACGCGGCGCGGGCACGTCCGTCGCGGGCAACTCGGTGGGGCCCGGCGTCGTGCTCGACCTGGGGCGCAACCTCAACCGGGTGCTGAGCATCGACCCGGAGCTTCGCACGGCGCGGGTCCAGCCGGGCACCATCATGTCCACCCTGCAAGGGGAGGCCAAGGCCCACGGGCTGCGCTTCGGGCCCGACCCGAGCACCCAGAACCGCGCGACCCTCGGCGGCATGATCGGCAACAACGCGTGCGGCCCGCACGCCGTCGCCTACGGGCGCACCGCCGACAACGTGGTCTCGCTCGACGTGATCGACGGCGCCGGACGCCGGTTCACCGCGGGCTCCGGCGACCCGGAGTTCGTCGACGTGCCCGGCCTCAAGGAGCTCGTCGCGGAGAACCTGGCGCTGATCCGCACCGAGTTCGGCCGGTTCGGCCGGCAGGTCTCGGGCTACTCGCTGGAGCACCTCCTGCCCGAGAAGGGCTCGAACCTCGCCCGCGCCCTGGTGGGTACGGAGGGCACGCTCGTCACGGTCCTGGAGGCAGAGCTCAACCTGGTGGAGACGCCGGGCGCACCCACCCTCGTCGTCCTCGGCTACCCCGACATGCCCACCGCCGCGGACGACGTGCCTCGGCTCCTCGGCCACAAGCCGCTCGCGATCGAGGGGCTGGACGCGCGCCTGGTCGACGTCGTACGGCGTGCCAAGGGCGCGGAGTCAGTCCCGGCGCTGCCCGACGGCGCGGGGTGGCTCATGATCGAGGTCGGTGGCTCGTCGCAGGCCGAGGCCCTGGGGCGCGCGGACGCCATCGTCTCGGCGGCGACGGCGCTGGACTCCGTGGTGCTGCCCGCGGGCTCGGACGCCACCAAGATGTGGCAGATCCGGGCCGACGGCGCCGGGCTCGCCGGCCGCACGCCCGCGGGGGAGCAGGCGTGGCCGGGCTGGGAGGACTCGGCGGTGCCGCCCGAGAAGCTGGGCCCGTACCTGCGTGACCTGCAGGCGCTCATGGACCGCTACGGCGTCGACGGCCTGCCCTACGGGCACTTCGGCGACGGCTGCGTGCACCTGCGGATCGACATCCCGCTGGAGACGTCGGGATCGGTGCTGCGCACCTTCATGATCGAGGCGGCGGAGCTTGTCGCGAGCTATGGCGGGTCGCTGTCCGGCGAGCACGGGGACGGGCGCGCCCGCTCCGAGCTGCTGCCGCTCATCTACTCGCCCGAGGCGATAGCGCTGATGGAGCGGTTCAAGGCCCTGTTCGACCCGAAGGACCTGCTGAACCCGGGCGTCGTCGTGCGGCCGCGGGCCGTGGACGACGATCTGCGCCGCCCCCAGGCCGCGCCGGTGCGGACCAAGCTGCCGCTGGCGGGCAAGGGTTCGGGGCACGGCGTCCGGCGCAAGGCCGGCTACGAGGGGTTCTCCTTCGCGCACGACCACAACGACCTGTCGACGGCCGTGCACCGCTGCGTGGGCGTGGGGAAATGTCGCGTGGACACCACTGCATCGAACAATGTGTCGGGCGATTTTATGTGCCCGAGCTACCAGGCCACGAAGGACGAGAAGGACGTGACGCGTGGGCGCGCCCGCGTGCTGCAGGAGGCGGTGAACGGGACCCTCGTCGGGGGTCTCGCGGCGCCCGAGGTGCGCGAGTCGCTGGACCTGTGCCTGTCCTGCAAGGCGTGCTCGAGCGACTGCCCGGCGGGCGTCGACATGGCGCAGTACAAGTCGGAGGTCCTGTACCGGACCTACCGCGGCAAGCTGCGGCCGGTCGACCACTACGCCCTCGGCTGGCTGCCGCGCTGGGCCCGGCTCGCCGGGGCGGTCCCCGAGCTGGTCAACGGCCTGCTGGGCGTGAAGTGGATAGGCAAGGCGGTGCTGTGGGCGGGCGGCATGGACACCCGGCGGTCGATGCCGAAGTTCGCCGAGGTCCCGTTCCGGCAGTGGTGGGCACGCGGCGGCGCGACGCACGGCGTCCCGGGGCTGCCGGTGGTGACCGACGACGGGCTCGGCGTGCCGGGCCGCGAGGGCGCCACGGCGGCGCGGCTCGCCACCAAGCCCAAGGTGGTGCTCTGGACCGACTCGTTCAGCGACACCCTTTCCCCCTCCGTCCCGCAGGCGGCGGTGAAGGTGCTGACCAAGGCCGGGTACTCCGTGATCGTCCCGGACGAGCAGGCGTGCTGCGGCCTTACCTGGATCTCGACCGGTCAGCTCGACGGCGCCCGGCGCCGGCTCCTCAAGCTGCTCGAGGTGCTCGGGCCCTACGCGGTGAACGGCATCCCGATCATGGGGCTGGAGCCGTCCTGCACGGCGGTGCTGCGCTCCGACCTGCTCGACCTGTTCCCGGACGACCCGCGCGCCCAGGCGGTCGCCCGCATGACGCGGACGGCGGCGGAGCTGCTGACCTCTGACGACGTGCCGGACCAGTGGGAGATGCCGTCACTGGCGGATGTCTCCGCCGTCGTGCAGCCGCACTGCCACCAGCACTCGGTGATGGGGTTCGAGGCGGACCGGAACCTGCTCGAGAAGGGCGGGGCGAAGGTCGAGGTCCTCGCGGGCTGCTGCGGCCTGGCCGGCAACTTCGGCATGCAGAAGGGCCACTACGAGACGTCGGTGGCGGTCGCGGAGAACGCGCTGCTGCCCGCGCTGCGCGAGGCCGCCCCCGGGACCACCTACCTGGCCGACGGCTTCTCGTGCCGCACGCAGGCGCTCGACCTGATGGGCGTGGAGGGCAAGTCCCTGCTGGAGGTCATCGCGGACCGGCTGTAGCAGGTCAGCGTGGGCGGAGGCTGCCGACCTTGTCCCGGATGAGCTCGCGGATCGCCTCGTGGTCCTCGAGCGGGAACATCTGCTTCGGCAGGATGCAGACCGCAGTCGACAGGCCCTGGCCGACGACGAGGTGGAACCTCGACCGGGTCTCGACGGCCCTACGGACCAGGAGCCAGCCGTAGGACACCGACGTCTCCTGGCTGGTGCAGGCGATCCGCTCGGCGTCGAGCCGGACCGTGGCACCGTGCCGCAGCGGGGAGGTGCGCGCCATGCGCCAGGCGAGCAGGTCCGGGATCCACCCGATCACGATGCTCAGTCCGATGAGAGGCAGCCATCCGGTCGCGAGCCGGTACTCGTCGTCCCCGGACTCGCTGCCGAGGTAGGTCAGCGTGAGAGCGGCGAGCAGGACGAGCGCGGCGAGCCCGTGGAACGCCCACAGCAGGGGGAGCCGCAGCAGGCCCTCGCGGTAGTCCGCCGTCGTCAGGTGCGGCTCGGCCTCGAAGACACGCCGGGAGGAGACATCGGCGGCTGGTTCGGTCACGCCCGGAGTCTGGCACGTCTGCCCGGTCGGTGTCCGCTTGAGGGCACTCCGCCCCAGGTGGGAGCCATATCCACCCGGCGGGTGATCCGCGCGAAGGGGTCCGCCGACAGGATGGGAGCACAGCCCAGACGAAGGAGACTCCCATGGAACGCACAACCCGCCGGGCGACGCTCGCCCTGAGCGCGGCGCTGGCGCTCGCGGCACCGCTGGTCGTCGCAGGCTCCGCGCACGCAGTGGACACCGACCGGCCGGCCCCCGCCGTCGCTGCCGTCGTCCCCGACACCGTGTCCACGATGGTGGCCGACGCAGCCCGCCAGGCCCAGCGCGAGGTCGCCACGAACCGGACCCTTGCGCGAGGCGCGAACGCACCGGCCGGCGCCGCCCTCGACGCCGCCCTCGACGACCTCGTGGCGGACGGGGCGATCGCCGTGACGGCGCGCGTCGAGAAGGGGGCGCGGACCTGGAGCGGATCAGCGGGGACCCGGGAGCGCGAGGGTCGGGCGAAGGCCCGGCCGTCCGACCCGTTCCGGGTGGCGAGCAACACCAAGCCGATGATCGCGACGCTCGTGATGCAGGAGGTCGAGAAGGGCACCTGGACCCTCGACACGCCAGTCGAGGACGTGCTGCCCGGCGTCATGCCCGCAGGCGTGACCATCGAGCAGCTGCTGAGCCACCGCTCGGGCGCCCCCACCGCCACCGACTGGATCCTCACCTCGCGCGCGGCGGACCCGTCGTCGTTCGACTCGGTGTTCGCGGTGATGGGCCAGGAGGTCACGGACGCCGACCACGTCGAGGCACTGCAGTCCGCGCCGTGGGTGAACGAGCCGGGGGCCGCCTACTCCTACTCGAACGCCGGCTACGTGGTGCTCGGCATGATGCTGGAGGAGGTCACCGGGCGCAGCGTCGAGCGCCTGCTGGAGCACCGGGTGTTCGCCCCGGCACGGATGTGGCAGAGCGCCTACCCGGACGACCCGGGCGTGCGCGGCCCGTTCCTCCACGAGTCGGCGTACACGGGCCCGGCGGAGGCCGGCTGGTACGACCTCGATCACTTCGACCCGAGCCTGTTCGACGCCGCAGGCGCGGTCACCAGCACCACCGAGGACCTCGCCGACTTCACCGAGGCCCTGGTCACGGGCCGGCTGGTCGATGCGGAGACCACCGCCGACATGCTGGAGCCCCGCACCCTGGGCCAGGCGGACGCCCCCGAGTACGGCCTGGGCGTCTACCGTGTCCCGGACCCGTGCGTCCCCGACGGCTGGCTCTACGGTCACGACGGCGCGTCGTTCGGCACCATCTCGATCAACCTGACGTCGCCCGACGGCGCGCGGCAGGTGTCCCTCGGCATCACCGGGCGGGACCTCGTCTTCCCCGTGCTGACGGACGAGCCGCTGTACGACCCGAGCGAGCTCTTCGTGGGGATGCTGCAGGCTACGTGCTGACTCGCGACCTGCCGACCTCAGAGCCGCTCCCGTAGCCACTCGGGGTTCAGGATCGCGTCGAAGGCGATCTCGGCAGCGCCACGCAGCGGGCCGAGGTCGCCTACCGTCGCCGCCAGGATGCGGGGCGGTCGGGCACGTCTGAACTCCATCAGCCCGTCGGCGCAGGCCTCTTCGATCAGGCCGCGCCGCAGCCGGACCAGCTCCACGCCGAGTCCGGAGAGCGTGATCGCCTCGGGGTCGAGGGCATTGGCCAGGGCGCCGAGCCCTCGCCCCAGGGCAGCGGCGTTGTCGTCGACCGCCCGGCCGGCCTCGGCCTCTCCGGCCTCGGCGCGGGCCAGGACCTGACGCCCCAGCTCCCGCCCGGCCGCGTGCCCTGGCTCCGTCCCGAACCGCCGCACCAGCGCGTTCGTGCCCACGTCCAGGCTCCAGCAGCCCTTGACGCCGCACATGCAGCGCAGCCCGGAGCCGGTGAGCGGCATGTGCCCGAACTCCCCGGCGATGTTGTGCGCGCCGCGCTGGGCGTCCCCGGCCAGCAGCAGGGTCCCGCCGATGTCGAAGTCGATGTGGAAGTGCAGGGCAGTCCCGGTCCCGCGCAGGGCGCCGCGCCGAGCCTCGGCGAGCCCGGCGAGCCTGGCGTCGTTGTCCACCACCGTCGGCGCCCACCCGGCGCCGATGTGCTCGTCGAGGTCCACCTCGTCCCAGCCGAGGTGCGAGATGTGCAGGCGACGGCCGCCCCGGACCGGCCCGGCGACGGCGATGCCGAGCGAGGCGAGCCGGTCGTCGGAATGCCGCAGCGTCGCCCGACGGATCTCGTCGAACACTGCGGGCGTCCGGTCGTGCTCACCGGACTCCAGCTCCGTCAGCTGCCCCCCGAGCTCGATCCGCGCGAGGGTCCAGGAGTCCTCCCGGACATCGGCGGCGAGGACCACCGGGCCCTCGGGGTGGGCGAGCAGCAGGGTCGTCGGCCGGCCGCGACCGGTGCTCTCGGCGCCTACCTCGTGCAGCAGCCGAGCTGCCTCCAGCTCGCCGACGAGCGCTGCCGCGGTGTTGCGGCCGATCCCCAGCAGGCGCGCGGCGGCGGCGCGGGTGAGCGGCTCGTCGGCGTCGTGGACCGCGCGCAGCAGCCGCGCCTGGTTGTGGACGCGGAGGTCGGCGCTCGTCTTCAGCTGCTGCATACCCGGCATTATTCCGGCCCGCGTCCCGCATGTCGCACCTTATGTGCCCGGCGAGGACAAATTTGACGCCACCAGATCCGGGCTATTAGGTTCTCGCCGAGAACAAAATGATCTGACCCCAAGGATGGATATGAATCCCGACAACGTGGCGCTGCGCCGCGCCCGCATCGGAGTGTTCGGCACCTTCGCCACCTCCGGCTTCGTCATGGGCGCGTGGGCGGCCGCCCTCCCGTCGGTGGACGGCCGGCTCGGCCTCGGCGAGGCCCGCCTCGGCATGCTGCTCCTGCTCATCCAGGTGGTCGGGCTGGTCACGATGTTCGCGGCCGGCCGGATCGCCGACCGGATCACGACCCGAGGCCTGCTGCGCTGGACCGGTCCCGCGACGCAGCTGGTGCTCATCGCTCCTGCCCTCGCACCGAGCTACGAGACCCTCATGATCTGCGGCGCGCTGTACGGCGTCGGCGTCGGCTTCGTCGAGGTGGGCCTCAACGCCCACTCCGTCGAGCTCGAGCGCTACTACAAGCGGCCGATCGTCTCGTCCTTCCACGGCTTCTGGAGCCTGGGCGGCGCCATCGCCGGTGCGCTCACCTCCATCGGGCTCACGCTCGGGCTGGGGAACCAGGCGATGCTCGTGATCGCCGCGGTGGCCTGCGCCGTTGCATTCGCGGCCTTCACCCGTCCGCTGCTGCCCCCACCGCCCGCCCCGGCGCAGGACGGCGGAACGGGCGCGCCGGCGAGGGCCGTCCGGATCGGCGCCGTCGCGCTCGGCGCGATGTTCGTCCTCGGGCTCGGCGGTCACCTCGTCGAGTCCGGCGCGATCGACTGGGCCAACCTGCACGCTGCCCGTGTCCTGCATGCGGACGACGTGCTCGCGCCACTGTCGTACACGGTGTTCGCCTGTGCGATGACCGTCTTCCGGTTCCTGGGTGACCCGATCCGGTCCCGGCTCGGGCCCGGACGCGCCATGCTGTGCGCGGGAACGCTCGCCGCCGCGGGCTACGCCCTGGTCCTCGTCTCCGGCTCGGTGGGCGGACTTCCCCTCGCCTGGGCGGGCTGGATCCTGGCGGGCAGTGGCATAGCGCTGATCGTCCCGGTGCTGTTCAGCGCCGTCGGCGAGGCCGGCGGATCGTCGTCGAACATCGCGCTGATCTCGATCTCCGGATCCGCCGGCCTGCTGCTCGGCCCGGCAGCGATCGGGTACATCGGCGAGGCCGCCGGCCTGACCGCCGGCCTGCTGGTACCCGCGGTGCTTGCGGTCTTCGTCGCGGTGGCCGGCCCGATCACCCTGCGCAGCCTGCTGAAGGGACGGGCGCCCGAGCCGAGCGAGGTCGCCGCACCGGTCACCGGGGCAAGTTGATCATCCGGCGCTCAGCGGGTGAGCGGTAGCTCGAACCCGGCTGGTCCGGTGTCTGCGAGGCTGGCTCTCCAGTGGGCCCGACGGCGTCCTTCGTCACCCCTGGGATACGTCAGTCCGGCGTCCCTGGCGGCGTTCTCTATTCCCCGCATGGTGGCTCCGGTCCCGGTGGGTACCGGCGCGTGCCGAACCCAGGTGCCGTCCCGGAGACTCCAGACCTCGCAACGGCTCAGCTCGGCCCGGGGGCCGTGCCATACCCGCAGTACGACGCCGGAGCCGGGTGCGGTGTGGACGGCAGTCTTGAGCTGGGCTGCCAGCCGGGATATCGCCGTCGTGTCGACACCGGCGGGGAGCAACGAGTGGAGGACGGCGACGGCGCCCTGCTGGGCGATGGTGCCGGTGACCTCGTCGGCCGCATCACGCACGCTCTGCTGGGCGTGACCCATCGCGACGGCGCGGGCAGCCCACCGAAACATGTCGACGTCGTTGGCGCCGTCGCCCACCGCGACCGTGGCCGCAGGTGGGATGCCGAGGCGGGTGCGGAGTTGTTCCAGGGCGGTGGCCTTGCTCGTCCTGGGCGCTGTCACATCCGCCCAGTCGGGACCAGCGGGGGTGACGGTCGCTCCGGTAGCGCGGAGCGTGTCGAGGTGGCGGCCGATGCCGGGGGCGTGCACCGCGACCCGGGTCGCGGGCGCGGCGCACAGGTCGGTGACCGGTGTTTGCTTCTGTTCGCCGTTGAGCAGCCCTGCAGGGAACACACGGTTCACGGCCCAGCCCCAGCCGACGTCCTCGACGCCAACGTGGGCCCGCGGTGCCATGGCCAGGACGCGGTGGATGACATGGCTGGGATCGAATCGGCGGGCGTCCTCGATCACGTACCCCGCCGGGACCGCGGGTTCCAGGCGGACGGTCATGGATCCGTTGGAGGACACTGCGTACCCCTCGACCAGACCGAGCCGGATCGCCACCGGCATCAGACCGACCAAGGACCTGCCCGTCGCGAGAACTGCCTCGTGCCCGGCTGCGCGCACCAGGTCCAGGGCGTCGACGGTCCCGGTGGGGATCCTCCGGTCCCGGCCCAGGAGTGTGCCGTCGATATCGAGGGCGATCAGTTTTCGGGTGGTCGTCGATGTCGCAGTTCTCATCGGACCGCCCCATGGTCATGGTGCTGAAGCCCAGTCCCCATCACTTCCCCCTCTGCCCATGGCTGACTGTTCGTTGCCATCGATCTGTCTAGTTCCGCGGCTCCCATCGGCCACGTCGCCAGAAAGTGGAGTACTTCCGCAGATCAAACCTTACTGCGTTTTGAGTAAGGCATCAAGGATGGCGACACGACGAGGTGGACAGGTATCAGCGCTCGGCCACGTAGAGTGAGTGCGCGCCGGCTCTTCGCGCAGGCCGGAGCACGTGAGAACCGGAGCAGAGGAGCAACCCAGAATGAGCGGCCACGAGCAGTGGACCAGCGTGTCGCTGCCGTATGTCACCGGTGAGCCTGGTGATGCCTGGGCTGCCGAAGCCAAGGCCCAGGGCGGCAAGGGCACGCAGCGGCTGGTGACCGTCAGCGAACAACCCGCCCCCGAGCCCGTCGCCGACGCACTGGGACTCCAGCCGGGCGAACAAGCAGTGCTTCGCTCACGCGTGATGCTCCTCGATGAGCGTCCGGTTGAGCTGGTCGACTCCTACTACCCGGCCTCGATCGCCCACGGCACCCGCCTGGCCGAGATGAGCAAGATCCCCGGTGGCGCCGTCGCGCACCTGGCCTCCCTCGGCCACCCGCCCCGGCGCGTCGTCGAGGACGTCACCGCCCGCCTCGCGACCTCGGACGAGGCTCAGAAGTTCGGCCTCGCTCTTCCCGCCGCCGTCGTCGAGATCTTCCGCGTGATCCTGTCCGACGACGATCTGCCCGTGGAAGTTAGTGTGATGACCTCACCCGCTGAGTCCCGCCGCCTGCGCTACGAGATCACTCCGTGAACCATGGCGCACGAGCGGGAGCGGGCCATGCCCCGAGGCGCTGACCAGCGGCCTCGCCACGAGCAGGTTGCCGCCGAACTGCGCGAGCAGATCCTCAGCGGCGACCTGGCACCGGGCGCTCAACTTCCCTCGACCGCTCAGCTCATGGACCGGTTCGACGCGGCAAACGCCACGGTCCAGCGCGCGCTGAAGTCCCTCAAGGACGAGGGCTTCCTTGATAGCCGCGTCGGCAAGGGTGTCTACGTCCGCAACCAGCCGCCGCTGGTCATCGACACTGGCGCCTACCTGCCACCCGACGGCTCGTTCTCCTACCAGCTTCTCGACGTCGGGATCGTCGCTCCGCCAGCCGACGTCGCCACCGCCTTGCGCCTCACCGACGGAGAGCAAGCCGTGCGCCGCCGCAGGATCCTGCTGCACGACGGACAGCCTCTTGAACTATCGGCCTCGTACTACCCGTCGAGTTTCGCAGAGGGCACGCGGCTCGCCGCATCCGGCAAGATCCCGGGCGGCGCACCCAAGATCCTCGCCGACCTGGGTATGCCTCCGCGCGCGTTCGTCGACCGCGTCTCCGCGAGGCCACCGACCCGCGACGAGGTCGAGACGCTCGACCTCCCCGTACGCACCCCGGTGATCCGCCAGCTCCGCGTGGTGCTCTCCGACGACGACCGACCTGTCGAAGCATCCGTGCTGGTCAAGGGAGCCCACCTGTACGAGCTGCAGTTCCGGCGGCTAGTAACCGAATGAGCACCCGTCGGATCGGCTACTGGCATGACCCTGCCGCGCCCAAACCCACCAGCCGCAAGACTTCAGCCTCGGTCTTCGTGCGCAACGACGACGGACATCTGTTGCTGCTCAAGCGGGTCGACAACGACCTGTGGACCATCCCCACCGGCGGAGTCAAGAAGGGCGAGACCGTCGGGCAGGCAGGCGTGCGCGAATGCCTCGAAGAGACCGGCCTCGAAGTTGAGGTCACCGGCCTGGTCGGGGTGTTCTCCACCCCGGACCACGTCATCGTGTACCTGCACGGCGACAAGGTCGACGAGGTGCGCCAACCCATCAACATCTGCCTGCGCGCCCGCCTGATCGGCGGACAGATCACACCCGAGCCCTCCGAAGCCGCAGAAGTGCGGTGGATCGCCCCCGCAGACCTTGACGACTACCCGATCCACCCAGCCCTCCGTCGCCGCATCGACCACGGCCTGAGCTCAACAGAGCCCTACGTCAGTTGAGGTCGACGTCGACCGCGGCAGTGCGCTGATGGCGACGCCTCCAGCCGGCCGTTACTCCAGCCACTCCGTCACGAACCGGTCGTTCGCGTGGACGTGGATCGCCTCGTAGAGATCCGCGCCGACGGTCTTGAACTTGTGCGGCACCATCGCCTCGACCACGAGGATCTGGCCGCCGACGGCCTCGAACTCCCTGCCGTCAACGGTGAACAGAACCCGGCCGGACCGGATCACGAACGTCTCGGAGTAAGGGTGCCGGTGCAGTCGGGGACCCGTACCGTCCTGGGCCACCCGCTCGAAGATCACGGACACCTCCGAACCGTGGAGGTATCCCTCGAAGTTGCCGTGCGGCAGCGTCGCCTGCTCGATCGCCTGGAGAGTCATGCGTCCAGGCTGGCGGGCGCGCCGCCGTCGGGCAACGAGGTTCGTGTTCCGCCGAAGGTCACCTGGCCGAAGGTCGACAATGAGCCCCATGGAATTCCAGGACGTCGTCCGCAAGCGCCGGATGCACCGCAAGTTCACCGCCGAGCCCGTGTCGGCGGCGGCCGTCGACCGGATCACCCGCAACGCCGTCCGCGCCCCCAGTGCGGGGTTCAGCCAGGGGTGGGCGTTCGTGGTGCTGGAGACGCCGGAGGATCGCGACCGGTTCTGGGCGGTGTCGGCGCCGGACGCCTCGGAGCGGTCCGAGCGTGACATGTCGGCCTGGCTCGCGGGGATGCGGACCGCCCCGGTCGTTGTCCTCGCGCTGGCGTCCAAGGCCGCCTACCTGCGGCGGTACGCGGAGAAGGACAAGGGCTGGGCGGACCTCGACGAGGCGCGGTGGCCGGTCCCGTTCTGGCACGTCGACGTCGGCATGGCCTCGCTGCTCATGCTGCAGACCGCCGTCGACGAGGGGCTGGGCGCGTGCTTCTTCGGCGTCCCGCCGGAGCATGTGGCGGCGGTCCGGGGCGAGCTCGGTATCCCCGACGAGTTCGAGATCACCGGCGTCGTCGCCATCGGGCATCCGGCGGACGGCGGGGCGAAGGGCTCGCCCACCCGCCGCCGCCGGAAGCCCGAGGCCGAGGTGATCCACCGAGGCGGCTGGTAGGTCAGGCGTTGTCGAGGCGGGCGCGGGTCTCCTCGTCGAGGACCAGGTCTGCCGCACCGAGGACCTCGTCGAGCTGCGCCACGCTGCTGGCGCCGAACACCGGGATCACCGGCACCTCGCCGCCCAGCAGCCAGGCGAGCGCCACCTGGTTCGGCGTCGCGCCGATCTCGGCGGCGACGGCGCGCAGCACCGCGATCCGTTCCCGCGAGCCGGCGTGGTCCGCCCCGTTGAACAGCGACTTGTCGTCCCGCGTGAACACGCCCTGGTGCAGCGGGGAGTACGCCATGACGGCGAGTCCGGGGCGGTCGGCGGTGCCGGTGGACCGCGCGTAGTCGAGCAGCTCGGCCGTCGCCCAGCCGGTCCGGATCGGCTGCGGCCGCGGGTACGGCGCTGCCGCCCAGCCGGGCGCTCGCCGACACCCTCGGCATCTCACGCTGGGTGGTCACCGAGACGTACGGGCACCTGGTGAACAAGGGGGTCCTCGACGCGCGGACGGGTTCGGCCACGCGGGTCGCGGCGTCGGCGGGGGGCGCCGTGCCGGGGGCAGTAGCTGCGCCGTCGGCCGAGCCCCGGTCTCGACCAGATCGACCTCCGGGGGCGGGTGGGGCGCCCGAACGTGTCCCGCGCCGGGCGACGCACGACCTCGCGCCCGGGGTGCCCGACCTGCGGCACGTCCCCCGCGAGGCCTGGCTACGGGCCGCACGCGACGCGCTGGCTGCGGCGACCAACGAGGACCTGGGCGGGCAGCCGGCCGGCGGGCACCCGGCGGCGCGCGAGGCGGTGGCGGCCCATCTGCGGCGCGCGCGCATGACCGCCGGGCCGGACCGTGCGGTCCTGCTCACCCGGAGCGCCACCGACGGGATGTCGCGGATCGCCGCCGCACTGGCCGACGCCGGCCACACCCACCTGCTCGTCGAGGACCCGAGCTGGGCCCCGCTGCGCGACGTCGCTGCGGCCGCCGGTCTCGTGCCGGTCCCCGTCCCGGTCGACGACGGCGGCATCTCCACCGACCGGCTGCGCACGGAGGCCGCCCGCACGGGGGCCCGGGCGGTGCTGCTCACTCCCGCGCACCAGTTCCCGCTGGGCGCGGCGCTGTCGGACGACCGCCGCGCCGCGGTTCTCGCCTGGGTGCGGGAGGTGGACGGCCTCGTGATCGAGGACGACTACGACGCCGAGTTCCGCTACGACCGTCGTCCGGTGCCCGCCCTGCAGGGGCTGGACGAGGAGCGGGTGGTACTGCTCGGCGCGACGAGCAAGACGCTGTCACCGGCGTTCGGGATCGGCTGGATGGTGGTGCCGGAACGGTGGCGCGCCGCGGTCCTTGGCGTGTCCGTGCGGCGTGGGCCCACGCCCGGCCCGGCGACGCTGGACCAGCTCACGCTCGCACGGTTCGTCGCGGACGGCGCGTACGCGCGGCACCTGCGCGCGGCCCGCGCCCGCTACGCCCGACGCCGGTCCGCCCTGCTGGCCGCCCTCGACGACCAGCTGCCCGGCGCGCGGGTCGGGGGGATCGCCGCCGGGATGCACGTGACAGTAGACCTGGCGGGCCTCGACCTGCCGGGGGTGGACCCGCGAGGCATCGACGCCGCAGCCGTCGCCCGCGAGGGCGCCGCCCGGGACGTCGCGCTGGTCGACCTCCGCCGGTACCAAGCCGCGCCGTCGGCCAGGTCGACGGTGCTCGTGATCGGCTACGGCAACCTGGCCGACGCGCGCCTGGAGGAGGCGGTCCGGAGCCTGCGCGCGGCGGCCGAGGCCGCCGCGCGCTGACCCGGTACAGCAGGCCGGATCACAGCAGGCCGGGCACCTGCTGGCCGACGGCGGCGCGAACCTCGTCCGGGAGCTGCGACCAGTCGTCGGCGGTATCCAGGTCGACGGCGGTGCCGGGCCGGTGCACCACCGTCACCTCCAGCCCGTGCGCCTCCGCCTCCACGACGTGCGCGGCGAGCGAACCGACCCCGAACCGGAACCGGAAGCCGCCCACCTCGGAGGGCTCGGACGGCTCGAAGGCCCCGGAGGGCTCCGCGGCGAGGAGCAGGAGGTTGGTGCCGGACCGGTAGCGGTCCGTCGCGATCACCACCGGCGCGTCCTCGGCCAGGAGCGCCGCGACATCCTCCGGGGTGAGGGCGGGCAGGTCGGCGTGCGCCACGAGCAGCGGCCCGGAACCACCCACCGCGAGCACCTCCCGCGCATGCTCGAGCGCGCCGTTCAGGCCCGGCCGGTCGGCGGGCTGCTCCAGCACCTCCACCTCGAGCCCCGCCAGCGTCTCGCGCGTGAAGACCGGGTCGGCGGTCACCACGACCACCCGCCCGATCCCGTCGGACGCCAGCAGCGTCGTCACCACGTGCCGGGCGAGCACCCGGACGAGCCGCCGCCGCGAGTCGCCGTCGAGCACCGCGGCCAGCCGCGACTTGCCGGAGACGCCGTCGCGGAGCGGCACCACCGCCGTCGTGCCCCGGCCGGACCGCCGGACGCCGGTCACACCAGGGCCAGCAGCTCGCGGGCCAGGCGCTCGCGGCCGGGTGGGCCACCCATGACGGTGTCGGTGACGTGCACGGCCAGGCCGAGGTCGGCGATGGGGCCGGCGAGGGCCGCGTCCCGCTCGTCGATGACCATGACGTCGACGAGGTCCGCGTAGATCCGGGCCACGCCGAGTGCCGAGACCTCGTGGCCGAGCGTCTCCAGGATCTGGGCGGCCGGACCCTTGATCGCCTGTCCGCCCACTATGGGGCTCACCGCCACGCGGCGGCCGGGCGCCGTGGCCAGCGCCTCGCGCACCCCCTGCACCGCGAGCAGCGGCTCGATCGACAGGAACGGGTTCGACGGCGCGAGCACCACCAGCTGAGCCGCCAGCGCGTCGAGCACGCCGGGGGCCGGGCGGGCGGCGTCGGCCCCCTCGAAGTGCAGGCCGAGGACCGCGTCGGCGTGCTGCCTGCCCACGAAGTACTCCTGGAACCCGAGCCGGCCCGACGGGGTGTCGACGAGGGTCGCGAGGTGGTCGTCGGTGACCGGCACGATGCGCGGCCCGACACTCATCGAGGCGGCGAGGTGCGCGGTGACCGCGGACAGCGGCTCGCCGCGGCGCAGGCGCTGTGTGCGGACGATGTGGGTGGCCAGGTCGCGGTCGCCGAGCGTGAACCAGGTGTCCTCGCCGAGGTCCTTGAGCGCCGACAGAGTCGCGTACGACTCGCCGCGCAGGCCCCAGCCGCGGTCCTCGTCGTTCAGCCCGGCGAGGGTGTAGACGACCGTGTCGATGTCGGGGGAGATGGCGAGGCCGTGGAGCTCGGTGTCGTCGCCGACGTTCACGACGACGGTGAGGGCTTGCGGCGAGGTGCCGGCCTGGGCTGATGCGCTGACGGGGGCCGCGCCGAGCGCGAGATCGAGGCCGTGCGCGAGCCGCGCACCGCCGACCCCGCCCGCGAGAAGGGTGACGTTCACGCGTCGAGCCTACGTGTGGGGGCAGACTGGGTACATGGCTGTCTTCGCGTTCTCCGTCGCCCCCATGACCGCAGGCGAGTCCGTCGCCGACCAGGTCGCCGAAGCCGTGCGCATCGTCAGGGAGTCCGGCCTCCCGAACCGCACCACCTCGATGTTCACCGAGATAGAAGGCTCCTGGGACGAGGTGATGCCGGTGATCCAGCGCGCCACCGACGCGGTGGGCCGCGGCGGGCACCGGGTGTCGCTCGTCATCAAGGCCGACATCCGCCCCGGTGCGGCAGACGGGCAGATCAACAGCAAGATCGCCCGCGTCGAGGAGCGGCTCGCGGCCGACCAGTCGGAGACCGGGCACTCCTGATCCCTGTGGTCCGGTTCGCCAACCCCGCGTGAACATTTGTCAGGAGTTATTGACAAGCCCCGACTTTCCGGGACCCTTGTGCCTATGACTCTGACAGACGTTAACGTCAACAGACGGAGCTTTCTGCGCGGTGCGGCCTTCGGCGCCGGCGCGCTCGTCGTCGGGCCGGCCGTCGTCGGCCTGCCCTCGGCGCAGGCGGCTCCCGCCCCGGCGACAGGCAACGCTGCCTGGACGCCGTTCGTCGACTGGTACACCTCGAACGCCCCGGCCAACGTCACCGCCGACACCAACGCCGTCGTCCAGGCACTGTCCGGGATGTCGGACCTGTGGCGGACCGGTGGTGAGTGGAACACCGGGTTCGCCCTGTCCCCGCGGGTGCTGCAGGACAACGTCCGGTACGTCGCCGACGTGACGCGGCGCCGTACCGACGAGGAAGCCAAGCAGTCCTTCGTCTACGACCGCAGGCACCAGAGCTACTCGGTCATCGCCGGTCTCGGCCCGTTCGCCGAGGCGTACCGGGCGGGCTCGCTCGCCGTCACCTCGATCACCACCGCCCCGGACGGGACCCCGCCCACCACCGTCAGCGACGCGGTGCCCGCCGGCGCGCCGGCCGGGTCCGCGATCGGTGCGGGCTCGGACACGTCCGAGCTCGGCGAGATCGTCCGGCTCGTGAACACGGTGCGTGGCAACTACTCGTCCGGCAACCCGGCCAAGGCGGCCTTCCAGTACCCGCGCCCGTGGCGGATGACGGACCGGAGCACCGTCGTGGACACGGGCCGGGTCGACGACCTCGGCTACCCGGTCTACGAGTCCCGCGTGGTGGTCGCACCGCAGCTCCTCCGGCAGCGCAGCACCGATCCGACGACGGACGGCGGCTTCCCCAGCGGCCACACCAACGCCGCCTGGCTGGCCGCGCTCGCCTTCGCGTACGCGGTACCCGAGCGGTTCTCCGAGCTGATGGTCATGGCGGCGGTGCTCGGCGACAGCCGGATCACCGCAGGCATGCACTCGCCGGTGGACGTCATGGGCGGCCGGATCATGGCCACCGCGCTGGCCGCCGCGATCCTCGCCGACCCGGTCAACGCCGAGCTGAAGGCCGCCGCCCGCTCCCGGGCCGTCGAGTACTTCACGGCCGTCACCGGTACCAGCGACCTGTACACCGCCGCCCACACCGGCCCGGACGAGTACGGCGACCGGGCGGCGAACCAGAAGCAGATCCGTTCGTCGCTGACCTACGTCCTGCGCCGCCAGGGCGGGTACTCCACCGACCTCGAGGTGCCGAAGGGTGCGGAGGTCCTGCTCGAGACGCGCTTCCCGTACCTGTCCCCGGCCCAGGTGCGCGACGTGCTGCGCACGACCGCGCTGCCCTCCGGCTACCCGATCCTGGACGGGCCCGAGCAGTGGGGGCGTCTCAACCTGTTCGCCGCCGCCGACGGGTACGCCCGGTTCGACCGGACGGTCGCCGCCGAGCTCGACACGGCCCAGGGCGGCCTGGCCGCTCAGGACATCTGGCGCAACGACATCGACGGCCGGGGCGGCCTGGTCAAGACCGGCACGGGCGTCCTCACGCTCGCGGGCTGCAACTCCTACCGCGGCGGCACGGTGGTCCGGGGCGGCACCCTGGTGGCTGGTTCGGCCGACAGCCTGGGCCGCGGCGCGGTGGCTCTCGGGCAGGGGACGACCCTGCGCTCGAGCCTCGCGACGACCGTCGAGGTACGGGGAACCGTCGAGATCGCGCCCGGTACGACTCTCGAGCTGACCGGCGACGGAAGCCGACAGGGCGGCCGCCACACCGTGCTGCGCGCGTTCCGGGTGGCGGGCAGGTTCGCCCAGGTGCTGGTCGACGGCCGTCCGGCACGCGCCTCCTACCTGGGCGGCAGCATCGTCGTCCACCTCTGACGGGACCCGGCGGCGCCGTCCTGAACCCGCTTCAGGGCGGCGCAGCCGACGCCGGAGAACTCACCCAGCTCGTGACAACTGTCACCACACCTTCACCGGCGTGTTTCCGGTCCCTTGCCCCCGGCCTTTAGGCTAAGGCGGACCAATGCCGCAGGACCCCGGGAGATCACGAGATGCCACTGTTCGAGGTCGATACCCAGCGGCCCCTCCTCGTGACGTCCGCGAACGGCGTGAAGGGTTCGGAACCAGGACTCAAGACCACCGCCAACCAGGTGGTCGACTCGCACATCGACGGGCTCCTCGGTGAAGAGGTGTTCCCGATCGCGCAGGGCTCCGGCCCGGACGAGCCGCACCTGCTCGCGCTCGACGCGTCGGGCTCGCCGGTCGTGGTGGAGCTGGTCGCGGATCTTGACCGCGAGAACCTCGCCAAGGCCCTCGACCACGCCGGAGCGGCCGGCCGGCTGACGCGGTCCGACCTCGCCGCGCGCTACAGCGGCGGCGCGAGCTCCTTCCAGCACGACGTCGCGGCGTTCTACGACAGCGTGCCCATCACGCGAACGCAGGCGGGCAAGAACAGCGGCAACGGTGCGCGGCTCATCATCATCTGCCAGAACGCGCCCGACGAGATCCTCAACGCCGTCGACTTCCTGCGCCAGCCCACGATGCCGGTCGAGGTGCTGAAGATGGGCGTCGTGAACTCGAACGACGGCCGCAAGTTCCTCGACGTCTCGCCGCTCGTGGTGCACCTTCCGCCGGGCCTGCCCGCGGCCAAGTCCGCGCCGATCGGCGGGGCCATCACGGGTTCCATCGACAGCTCGGTCAGCACCTCCATGGACACGGGTGTCACCGGCGGGGTCACCGGCGGTTCCGCCGCGCCCAAGGACGCGTTCGAGGAGGGCGTGAAGGTCGGCTACGCGCTCACGGGCAAGATGCCGGTCGTCGCCCAGGCGCCGCAGGCCCGCGTGCAGCAGGCGCCGCAGTCCCGTGCCGAGCGCTCCGCGCGGCAGACGCCCGTCCGCGCCGACAACCCCACGCCGCTCGCCGACAACCCGGCCTCCAGCCCGACCAACGCGGCGACCGGACTCCGGTCCAGCCTCCGCGGAGGTGCCACACGGGGCGGCACGCCCGAACGCGCCGCGGCCGGCGGCAAGTCCGAGCGGGTGGCCGGTACCCGTGCCGGCCGCCGCGCACAGGCCGCCGCGACCACGCCCGAGACCACGCCGCCTGCCACCAGCGGTACCGGCGGAGGCAGCGCACCGAGCGCGCCGGTCTCCTCCGTGCGCCCGGGCACCGAGTCCCGTCCGACGCAGAGCGCCCCGCCGCGGCTGGCGGCCAGCCGTTCCTCGCTCGGCGAGGTCGCCGCCCCGCCACGGGCCGAGCCCGCCGCTGAGCCGACGCCGTCCGTGCGTCGCCGCTCGCGCACCGACCGGTTCACGGCGTCCGCCCAGCCCGACGGGTCGACGACGGTGTATCCGCCGTCCGACCCCACGCCGGCCGCCGGACCGACCTACCCGCCGCCGCCCGTGCCGCAGCCGCCGTCCACCGACGAGAACTTGTGGCAGCCGGGGTCGTACGACAGCGCTCCCGCGTACCCCGCCACGGGCTCCAACGAGCCTGCCGACTTCGACATCACCCAGCCCCGCTACCCCCAGGAGCCCGGCTACAGCGCGGAGTCGACCTTCGCGCCGGCGTACGACTACACGCCCGAGCCCGCCGTCGGCTACGGCGACCAGAGCGGCTACGGCTACGGCGAGCAGCCCGGGTACGAGGCGCCATACTCCGACGGCGCGGCGCCGGTGGTCACCGAGCAGAACCCGTGGGAGTCCGGCGGCTACATGGCCGGACCTGACGACGGCTACGGGCAGACGGCGTTCGCGGCCGACCCCTACCCGTCGAGCGCCCCCGAGGCGCCGGCCCGGCCGGTGCCGCCGGGCGAGAGCATCCGGGCCAGCACCCCGATGCTGTTCGAGGAGGAGGACGACCCCGACCTGGAGGCGCTCGCCCGCAGCATCGGCACCCCCACGCGCATCGTGTGGTCGCGCCCGCGCCGCAACCAGCACTTCGAGGCGCTGCTCCTGCCGGACGGCGCCATCGAGCTGGCCAACGGCGCTCGCTACCGGCACCCGGACTCGGCGGCCACGGCGGCGTCGGGCTCGTACACCGCCGACGGGTGGAGCGTGTGGCGCCTCGGGGACACCGGCCCCACGCTGGTCGAGGAGTTCTCCCGCCGGTTCGCCTGAGCCGGAGGCTCAGGGCCGCACGACCACCTTGCCGAACTGGTTGCCCTCGTGCATCCGGGCCAGGCCGTCGGCGGCCCGGGCGAGCGGGACCTCGGCGTCGATCACCGGGCGCACACCGGTGCGGGCGCAGAACCGGGCTAGCGCGCCCAGGTCGTCGCGCGAGCCCATGGTGACGCCCTGCACCCGGATCTCCTGGAAGAAGACGCGGGTCAGCTCGGCCGGGGGAGCGTCGCCGGACGTCGCCCCGCAGACCAGCACCGAGCCGCCTGGGCGTACCGAGCGGATCGAGTGGGCCCACGTCGCCTGACCCACCGACTCCAGCACGGCGTCGACACGTGCGGGCAGGCGCGCGCCCGTCTCCACCGCACCCGCGGCGCCGAGCTCGACGGCCCGCTCGCGCTTCTCCGCGGAGCGTGAGGTCACCCAGACCTCCAGGCCGGCCGCCGCCCCGAGGGTGATCGCAGCGGTCGCGAGGCCGCCGCCGGCGCCCTGCACGAGCACGCTGGCACCCGGCTTGAGCCCGCCCGCGGTGAAGAGCATGTTGTACGCGGTGAGCCACGCCGTCGGCAGGCACGCGGCCTCCTCGAACGACAGCTCGGCAGGCTTGGGCACGAGGTTCGCCGTCGGCACCGAGACGCGCTCGGCGAGGGTTCCGGGGTAGCGCTCGGAGAGGAGCGACCGCGGTTCCTTCGGCCCGACGCCGTGCCCGTCGGCGCCGATGACGCCGTGCACGAGCACCTCCGTGCCGTCCGGCGTCACGCCGGCGGCGTCGGTGCCGAGGATCATCGGCAGCTGCTGTTCCCGCAGGCCGACGCCGCGCAGCGACCACAGGTCGTGGTGGTTCAGGCTCGCGGCCCGGACCTCCACGGTGGTCCAGTGCTCAGCGGCCTCCGGTTCGGGGCGGTCACCCACCTCCAGGCCGTCGATCGGGCTGTCGGGCGAGAAGCTGGTCACGTAGGCGGCAAGCATGCGGCGACCCTAGCCGACGCCGGACCAGCCGGCCGGGACGGTGCCCAGCCGCACGCGCTGCGGGTGGTCGCCCACCGGCACCGACGTGACCTTCTGTCCGGTCTCGAAGTCGATGGACGTCACCTGGTCGGATCCGGACTCGGACACGACGCACGCCCCGCCGTCACCGGTCACCGTCGACCAGTACGGCTTGTCGACGTCGACGAGCGGCCCCGCCTCGAGCGTCGCCCGGTCCACGACCACCGCGTAGTCGTCCATGGTCCCGGCCACGCACAGGTGCTCGCCCGACGGCTGCATGGTCAGGCCGTGGTGCCTCGAGTCGTTGACCATCTCGTTGCGTGGCCCGTCGAACACGCCGGGCAGCGTCTTGGTCCGCGTGATCCGGTCGGACGCCACGTCGTACTCCAGGAACCCGCCGAAGAACGACACCTGGAAGTACAGCTTCGACTCGTCCGGGCTGAACGTGGCGGGGCGTACGGCGTCGGAGAGGTGGCTCAGGCCGGCGTCGTCGAGCCTGTCGCGCATGTCGATCTCGCGCACCACCTCGAACGTCTCGGCGTCGGCGACCGTGATCACCCGGTCGCCCTTGAGGAAGTCGAGGGCGGGGTCGTCAAAACCGTTGTTGACCTCGCCGATCGACATGTTCCAGAGCAGGCCGTCGGACGTGTAGACGTTCTCGTGCGGCTTGTCGCCGGTCGGGAACGACCCGGCTTCGACGCCGGTCTCGATGTCCAGCACGTGGACGCGGTTGCCGGTGGACGCCGACACGGCGACCTGCGTGCCGTCGGGCGAGACCGCCATGTGGTCGGCCCGCACCCCGGCGACTCGGAACCGCCACTCGACCTCTCCGGTGGCGAGGCTGATGGAGACGACGTCGGCGAAGCTCGGCCGGGACACCACCAGCGACGAGCCGTCGGGCGTGGTGTACATGTCGTCGGCGAACTGGTCGTGGCCCTCGCCGACGGTCTGGCGGATGACCAGGAAGGCCGCTAGCCGGATCGGGTCGCGGTAGATCTCGCGCATCCGCTGCTCGCGGTCGGGGATCACGTTGATCTCGCCGACCGGCGTGAGATCGGCGCCCGAGGACAGCACGGTCGCGGTGCCGTCCCAGTTGTTGGCGACGAACAGGACCTCTTGCGGGGCGGAGTCGGCCTGCGCGGGGGCGGCGGCGACCGCTCCGGACGCCAGGAGGCCGAGCGAAGCCAGGATGGAGAGAGCACGGCGAGGTGTCACGGAACGCTCCTCTTCGTCGAGCTGATCCGCGGTGATCAGCTCGACGAAGGCTACTGGAGATGGGTTCAGTAAAGAAGGGTCGCCCGGCGGATCAGCTGGCGCCTGCTTGATGGTTACCCGAGGAACTCGCTGACCATCGGGCCGATCTGGTCGGCCTCGACCAGGAACCCGTCGTGGCCCACGTCGCTCGTGACGATCCGCAGCGGCTCCGCGTTCGGGATCCACCGGGCGAGGCGTGCGGACTGCGCGGGCGGGAAGAGGCGGTCGCTGTCCACGGCCACCACCAGGGTCCGGGCGGTGATCTGGCTGAGCGCCGCCTCGACGCCGCCACGGTCGCGGCCCAGGTCGTGCGACAGCATCGACTCGGTGAGCACCACGTAGGAGTTGGCGTCGAACCGGCGCGCGAGCTTGTCGCCCTGGTGCTCCAGGTACGACTGCACGGCGAACCGGCCGCCCGCGAACGGGTCCTCACCGCCCTGCGGCAGCCGGCCGAACCGCCGGTCCAGCTCGTAGCCCGTCCGGTACGTCGTGTGGGCGATCTGGCGCGCGATGCCGAGGCCGGTGTGCGGGCCGTCGTCGTCAGCGGCGGAGTAGTAGTCGCCGTCACGGAAGCGGGGGTCCATCCGGATCGCGGCGAGCTGTGGCTGGGACCACGCGATCTGGTCACCACCGGTCTGGGCGGTCGTGGCGATGGCGCCGACGTTCCGCACCTCGATACCCGCCTCGGGTCCGAGCAGCGCCCACTCCAGCACTCGCAGGCCGCCCATGGACGCGCCGACCACGAGGTCCCAGGACCGGATCCCGAGCTGGCGGGTCAGGGCGATCTCGACGGCGACCTGGTCGCGCGTGGTGACGTACGGGAACCGCCCGCCCCACGGGCGCCCGTCGTGCGCGAGGGACGACGGACCGGTGGTGCCCTGACAGCCACCGAGCGCGTTGGGCGCCACCACGAAGTACCGGTCGGTGTCGATCGGCTTGCCGGGGCCTACCATCTCGCCCCACCAGCCATCGGTCACGTGCCCCGGCCCGGCCTCGCCCGTGACGTGCGAGTCACCGGTGAGGGCGTGCAGCACCAGGACGGCGTTGGAGCCTTCCGCGTTCAGGGTGCCCCAGGTCTCGTACGCCACGCGGACGGCGGGCAGTCGCCCGCCGGCCTCCAGGTCGAACGCGCCGACGTCGGCGAACAGCCGGTGCCCGGGGTCGTCGCCGTCGCGCCACGCTCCGCTCACGGGCACCGGGGGCTTGCTGCGGGAACGCGAGTCCTGGACGGGCTCGGCAGGGGACGGCGGAACTCCGCCGTCCCTGCCGAGCGCCGCGCCGTCCTGCGCGGGGACGAGTGCGCCGTCCGGCGCCGGGAAGGGCACGAGCGCCGAGCGGACCTGTTGGTCCGGGACGTCGTGCGCGGCCTTCGGGGTGGTGATGGCCATTTTCTCTCCTGCGGCTCTGGGTACTGAGCTCGGGGTGTTGGGCCCCGGCGCGGACGGCGTCGTCACATCGCTGCTACTTCGTCTCCTGGCCGAGCTGGCTCTTGGCCGCGGTGAAGCCCAGCTGGAGGTCGGCCAGGACGTCCTCCACGTTCTCCAGGCCGACGGCCAGCCTGACGAGGCCGGGGGTGACCCCAGACAGCGCCTGCTCCTGAGGCGTGAGCTGCGAGTGGGTGGTGGAGGCGGGATGGATCACGAGCGACCGGACGTCGCCGATGTTCGCCACGTTGGAGTGCAGCTCCAGGGCGGACACGAACGCCTGACCGGCCTCGGCGCCGCCGTCGAGCTCGAAGGCGAGCACCGCGCCGGCGCCCTTGGGCGCGTACTTCTGGGCGTTCGCGTGCCACGGCGAGCTCGGCAGGCCCGCGTAGTGGACCGCGCGGACGTCGTCCCGGGCCTCCAGCCACTGCGCGACGTGCTGCGCGTTGGCGACGTGCCGCTCGATCCGCAGCGACAGCGTCTCGATGCCCTGGGCCAGGAGGAACGCGTTGAACGGTGAGATCGCCGCACCGAGGTCGCGCAGGAGCTGGACCCGGGCCTTGAGGACGAACGCGAGGTTCGCCCCGAGCGCGGAGCCGACGCCGAGGTCACGTGCGAAGACGAGGCCGTTGTAGCTCGGGTCGGGCGTGTTGAAGCCGGGGAAGCGCTCCGGGTCGGCGGCGAAGTCGAACCGGCCGCCGTCGATGATCACGCCACCGATGGCGCTGCCGTGGCCGCCCAGGTACTTGGTCGCCGAGTGCACCACTATGTCGGCGCCGTGCTCGAACGGGCGGATCAGGTACGGCGTCGCGACGGTGTTGTCCACGATCAGCGGGACGCCCGCCTCGTGCGCCGCCGCCGCGACACCCTCGATGTCGAGCACGTCGGCGCGCGGGTTCGGGATGGTCTCGCCGAAGAACGCCTTGGTGTTCGGGCGGACGGCGGCGCGCCACGCGTCGAGGTCGTGCGGGTCGTCCACGAACGTGGTCTGGATCCCGAACTTCGGCAGCGTGTGGTGGAGCAGGTTGTACGTGCCGCCGTAGAGGCTGGCGGAGGCGACTATGTGGTCGCCCGCCTCGGCGAGGTTGAGGATCGCGAGCGACTCCGCGGCCTGTCCGGAGGCGACGAGAAGGGCTCCGACGCCGCCCTCCAGGCTCGCGAGCCGGTCCTCCACCACCTGCTGCGTCGGGTTGCCGATGCGCGTGTAGATGGGGCCGAGGTCCTTGAGCGCGAACCGGTCGGCGGCTACCCCGGCGTCGGGGAACACGAACGACGTCGTCTGGTAGATCGGCAGGGCGCGGGCGCCCGTCGTGGGATCCGGCTCCTGGCCGGCGTGGATCTGGCGGGTCTCGAACGACCACTGGGGCTGAGTCATGGCTCTCCTGCTTCCTCGTGCTGGTGGCGAACATCTGGCGGATCTGACCGAGAGGTGCCGCGGCGTGCCCCGAGGGGCCTGCGCATCAAGAGGTGGTCCGCGGCGGGGGAGGCGCGCACGCGAAGTCGGCCTGAAAAGGCCGAGGGCAGGCGAACGTGCGCTGGTTCAGCAACAACACATTCGACGAGTCATGTTGTGACCGTAGACGGCGACGGAGCGCGCCGATAGTCGTGTCTTAGATGGTGAGATTCGGAAATGAGACGGGCCGTAAGCCCTCCGGTAGCGCGAATCTGCGCCTTGAGCCACATTGGAGCGTGACACGGGAGTGATTCACGGGGTCTGCGCAAGGCGACACGCCGGAACAGCGCTGATCAGGAGGGTGATCATGGGGCGGATCCGAGGTCTGGACGAGGCGAGGCACGGCCATGGCGGGGTACTGGCGCTCCGTGCGCTGGGGGCCGCCGTGCTCGCGCTCGGTCTGGTCATCCCGTGGGGGCCCATCGCGGAGGCGGACCCGCCCGCCGACCCGCCGTCCGCCGGGGAGGCCCAGGCGGCCCGGGACGCGGTGGCGGCAGGCGCGCTGGACGTCCGGCAGGCGGAGGCCGCGCTCGGCACGCTCCGTACGGAGCTCGAGGCGGCCCAGGTCCGCGTCCAGGTTGCGGGTGCCGACTACGCGGAGGCGCAGCTGGCCGTCGAGCAGGCCGAGCAGGAGGTGGCTGCGGCCCGTACCGCGGCGAAGAAGGCGCACAGGGGTGAGGTGGCGGCTCGGTCAGGCCTGGCGGAGGTGTACAGGGCGTCGGCACGGGACGCCGACCTGGGCTCGCTGGACGTCGCCTTCGAGGCGGACTCGGTTCCGGACATGGTGGGTCGCAGCGCCGTGGAGCGCGCGGTCCAGCGCAAGCTCGGCGGGGCGATGGCCGCGTACCAGCAGGCGCGTGCGGCGTCGGAGTCCGCCGACGCCCGGTGGAGCGCGGCAAAGAAGCAGCGCGACGTGGCCGCCGAGCAGGCGCGGACGGCGTTCGACGCCGCCCAGGCAGCCGCGGCCGACCTCGCGGCGCGCACCCAGGCGGCCGAGGTCGAACGCCGGGCGCTGGTCGCGCGTCTCGCGCAGCTCCGCCAGACCAGCGTCGAGATCGAGAACGAGCGGGAGGCGGCGCGGGCCGCCGCGGCGGAGGCCGCACGCGAGGCCGCGGCGAAGGCGGAGCTCGAACGGCGGCAGGAGGTCAGGGACGAGGCGGCCGCCGTGGCCAGGGTGCGCACGGAGCGGCCCGGCGGCGGGTCGGCGGACGGCGGCACCGCTGGACCTGACGTCGAGCCGGCTCCCGCGCCCGCCCCGGCTCCCGCCCCGCGGCCCGCGCCCGCAGGATCGCCGACGGAGGGCGTGACGGCGGGTTCGGAGGGCCTTGGAATCGGCGCGGTGACGTGGGCGCGGACCAGGCTCGGCGCACCGTACCTGCTCGGTGCCGCGGGCCCTTCCGCGTACGACTGCTCGGGGCTGACGATGATGTCGTGGGCGAGCCAGGGCGTGAACATCACCCGCACGTCGCGGTCGCAGTACCTCGCCGTCGGCAAGGTGGACTACGGCTCGCTCCGGCCGGGTGACCTCGTCTTCTACGGTTCGGACCCGAGCGACCCGGCGTCGATCTACCACGTGGCGATGTACACGGGCGGCGGCATGATGATCGAGGCGACGCTGCCCGGACACCCGCTGTCGGAGAACCCGCTCCGCCTCTCGGGTGCGATGCCCTACGCGGGCCGCCCCTAGCGGGAGATGCCTGACGCCCAGGTCACGAGGGTGACCTGGGCGTCAGGTACGTTCTGGTGCGACAGGCGTCAGTGCTTGTCGTAGTAGCCCGTGTCCTTGGCGCGCTGGATCGAGCGAACGATCTCGGCCTCGGCGTCGGAGCGGCCCACCCAGTGGGCGCCCTCGACGGACTTGCCCGGCTCGAGGTCCTTGTAGACCTCGAAGAAGTGCTGGATCTCCAGGCGGTGGAAGTCCGAGACGTCGTCGATGTCCTGGCGCCACGCGGCGCGCTGGTCGCCCGTCGGCACGCAGAGCACCTTGTCGTCACCGCCCGCCTCGTCGCGCATGCGGAACATGCCGAGTGCACGGCACTTGATCAGGCAGCCGGGGAACGTGGGCTCCTCCAGGAGCACCAGCGCGTCCAGGGGGTCGCCGTCTTCGCCGAGGGTGCCCTCGATGAAGCCGTAGTCGTCCGGGTAGCGCGTCGAGGTGAAGAGCATGCGGTCGAGGCGGATGCGTCCGGTCTCGTGATCCACCTCGTACTTGTTCCGCTGACCCTTGGGGATCTCGATCGTGACGTCGAACTCCACGCCGATGTGCTCCAGTTCTCGAAAGTGGTCGCCGAAGTGTCTTACCGCGGCGGCGGCCTTGCGCCTGTCCAGTGTGCCATGTGTCCCGTGTCGCGACCGTTACCTGTGGTCAGCACCACTCTCTGTGTTCGGCATAATTCGCAGCGTGCGCACAGCGCGCGCGAACCGGCCTCGCGAGCGGGTGAAATTTCCCATGAATCGCCGTTGCCGTACCCGCCACATGGTTTGCCGCTACTAGAGTTGGCTATGGCTTTTACATGACGATCGAGAGGATGCCCATGGAGTGGGGGTTGCGCTCCGGCGCTGCCGTCGCCGCGGTCGTCGCACTGTTCGGTGGGTACCTGGTCGCCGACGCGTACGACGTCGTTCCCGGCATGCTCACCATGGCCGAGCCATGGCCTGAGCCGAGCCCCTTCCCGTCCGCGCCCGGCGCCGTCGAGGGGCCCGCCCCCGCCGCGCTCCTCGAGAGCCTCCCCGCGGACGCACCCGTCCCGGACAGCATCGAGATGCAGCGCCTCGTGACCGGTCTGGCCAAGGACAAGCGGCTCGGATCCCGGGTCGGCGTGGTGGTGGCGGACGGCCTGTCGGGTGACGTGCTCGGCTCGTCGAGCCCGGACACGCTCATGACCCCCGCGTCCACCCAGAAGCTCCTCACGGGTGTCGCAGCGCTCTCGTCGGGCATCGCGAGCTCCACGCTCGACACCAAGGCGGTCCTCGTCGACGACAACACGGTCGTCCTCGTCGGCGCCGGCGACATGATGCTCTCGGCGGGCCAGGGCGATCCGGACGTGGTGAACGGGCGCGCCGGCCTCGCCGACCTCGCGCAGCAGGTCGCCGCCAAGGTGAAGGTCGACGGCACCACCGAGGTCCGGGTCGCGCTCGACGACACGCTCTTCACCGGTGACGACGTCGCCCCGACCGTGGCCAGCGCGGACATCGCGGCCGGTTACGTGGCGCCCGTCTCGTCGGTCGGTATCAACGTCGGCCTGCTGTCCGACGGGTACGGCGACAACGGGCCCCGCGCGTCCGACCCCGGTAAGTACGCGGCGGAAGCCTTCGCCGCGGCGCTGGAGAAAGAGGGCCTCAGCACCGCCGGAGCCGTGATCGACGCGACCGCCCCCGACGACGCCCGCGTGCTCGGCCAGGTCAGCTCCGCGCCGCTGGCGGAGGTCGTCGGGTTCGCCATGCAGTACTCCGACAACACGATCACCGAGGTGCTCGGGCGCCTGGTCGCCGTGGACGCGGGCCTGCCCGGCTCGAACGACGGCGCCACACAGGCGGTGATCGCGAGCGCGAAGCGGCTCGGCGTCGACATGACCGGCGCGCGTCTGCGCGACTGCTCAGGGCTCGGCGACGGTTCGTACCTGAGCTCGCAGCAGCTCGTGGACCTGCTCGGGGTGATGGTCGACCCCGCGCACCCGAAGCTGCGCAGCGAGGCGGTGGGCATGCCGATCGCGGGCCTGACGGGCACGCTCGACAGCAGCCACGGCCGGTTCACCGGGACCAACTCGGCCCGTGGCGTGGCGCGCGCCAAGACCGGCAGCCTGCCCAAGGTGCGGGCGCTCTCCGGCACCGTGGTCACGGCTGACGACCGGCTGCTCGTCTTCACGGTCCTCGCCGACTCGATCCCGGCGAACCAGACGGTCGGCGCCACGTGGATCTACGACAGCTTCGTCGGTGACCTGGCCGCGTACTCGGTCCAGGGCTGACGGCCCGTCCGCCGGGACCGTTACCGTGGTCCGGTGACCCAGGCATCCACCGCCCCGCAGGTCGTCGACTGGCCGGCCGCAGCACAGATCGCCGGGCGGCTCGCCGCGCCCGGGCCGCATGCACCACGGGACGAGCTCGACTCCCTGGTGAGCGGTCTGCGTGCCGCGGCGGGAGACGCCGTCGGGCACGTGCTGGAGACCACGCGCATGGTGCCGCACGGTGGCGGGTCGACGCTGAGCCCCGTGGTGGTCGTGGACCGTGCGACCTGGGCGCGCGCCAACACGCAGTCCATGGCCGCCATGACCGAGGGGATCGGGGCGGTCGTCGCCGAGATCTCCAAGGGCTCCACCTCGCCCGGCGCGCAGCTGGCCGGCGCCGCCGAGATCGGTGCGGTTCTCGCGCTCCTCAGCGGGCGGGTGCTTGGCCAGTTCGACCCGTACTCCGCTCCGGGCCGGCTCCTCCTGGTGGCCCCCAACGTGCTGCAGGCCGAGGCGGCGCTGCGCGTCCCGGTGCGTGACTTCCGCCTGTGGGTCTGCCTGCACGAGCAGACCCACGCCCTGCAGTTCGCCGCGGCACCGTGGCTCGCAGGGCACCTCAGCGGGCGCACGCAGCACCTGATCACGGGCATGGCGCGGACCTCGGCAGAGCTGGCGAAGGCCCGGTTCGACAAGAAGCTCGTCGCTGTCGGCCGGAACGTCCTCGCCACGCTGCGCGGCGAGAACGGCACCATCATCGACGGCATGCTCACGCACGAGCAGAAGGACGAGCTGGCCGACATCACCGCGGTCATGGCCCTCCTGGAGGGGCATGCGGACGTGATGATGGACGCCGTCGGGCCGCGGGTCGTGCCATCGGTGCGCCGCATCCGCGCGCGGTTCGAGCGGCGGCGCGACGGCGAGGGGCGCAACACCTTCGACGTGGTGGTGCAGAAGCTGCTGGGCATGGACGCCAAGCTCGCCCAG
The DNA here is from genome assembly GCF_040639635.1 of Promicromonospora sp. NPDC023805. Lineage (NCBI taxonomy): Bacteria > Bacillati > Actinomycetota > Actinomycetes > Micrococcales > Promicromonosporaceae > Promicromonospora > Promicromonospora sp. NPDC023805. Next base: position 85,086 of record NZ_JBFAAH010000017.1, read on the forward strand.
TACCGCGACGGCGCGGCGTTCGTGCGCGCCGTCGAGCGGTCGGTGGGACGCGACGGGCTCAACGCGGTGTGGGCCGCCCCGGAGAACCTGCCCACCGCCCGGGAGATCGCCGACGCCCGCGCCTGGGTGCGCCGGGTGCACGGATGACGGCGGACGGCGCGCGGCTCGCGCCTACGGACGCCGGGAGCTGCTGAGCGTGGCCCGCGTCGATCCCGCCGTCGCCGCGGCGCGCAACGCGGTCCGGGCGGTGCTGGCGCCGCTCGGACCGGACGACCTCGTGCTCGTCGCCTGCTCCGGTGGCGCCGACAGCCTCGCGCTCGCGGCGTCGCTGGCGTCCGAGGCCCGGCGGGTCGGGCGCTCCGTGCGGTCCCGCGGGTACGCGGTGCGGGCAGGGGCCGTGGTGGTCGACCACGGGCTCCAGGCCGGGTCGGCCCAGGTGGCGGCGCGGGCGGCCGAGCAGTGCCGCGAGCTGGGTCTCGACCCCGTCGTGGTCCGGGAGGTCGACCGGTCGAGCGGCGCGGGCGGGCCCGAGGCGGCCGCCCGGGACGCCCGGTACGCCGCGCTGGAGGCGTACGCCGCCGAGACCGGAGCTGCCCGGGTGCTGCTGGGACACACCCTCGACGACCAGGCGGAACAGGTGCTGCTCGGGCTCGCCCGAGGCGCCGGTGCCCGGTCGCTCGCCGGGATGCCGCGCGAGCGGGGGATCTTTCACCGACCGTTCCTCGGGCTCCGGCGCGCGCAGACCGAGGCCGTGTGCGCGGCGTCGGGCCTGGAGTTCTGGACCGACCCCACCAACCTGCTGCCACCCGACGACCGCACCTCGCCAACCCGGGTTCAGCGCGGGGCAACGGACCGGTCTCGCCTGCCGTTCACGCCGCTGCGCTCGCAGGTGCGCGGACGCGTGCTGCCGGTCCTCGAGGACACCCTCGGCCCCGGCGTCGTCGAGGCCCTCGGACGTAGCGCGGGCCAGCTGCGCGACGACGCGGACCTGCTGGACACCCTCGCCACGGAGCTCCTCGAAGAGGCCCGCACTGACCCGGCAGCCCAGGCGGCACACGGCGTGGGCGCCCCCGGTGGGCCGACGGCGGAGAGCGGCGCCGAGCTCGTCCTCGACGCCGGTGTCCTCGAGCGGGCCCACCCGGCGCTCCGGCGCCGGGCCCTCCGGCTCGCCGCCCTCGCGATCGGCTGCCGGCCGACGGACACCACCGCGCGGCACGTCGACGCACTGGACGCACTCGTCGTGTCATGGAGCGGTCAAGGCTCCGTCCACCTCCCGGGCGGCGCACGGGCCCGTCGTGCGTGTGGCAGTCTTTTCCTGCGCGCCGCGCCGACCGGTATCTCGGACGGTGGGACCGGCGCCCGGCCCCCCAGCACAACTCAGGAGTAACTCGTGGACCAGTCCGACGTCGGACCCGACCTCGCAGAGATCTTGCTCTCCGAGGAGCAGCTCACCAAGAAGCTCGACGAGCTGGCAGCCCAGATCGACGCGGACTACGCGGGCAAGGACCTGCTGCTCGTCGGCGTGCTCAAGGGCGCGGTGATGGTGATGGCGGACCTGTCGCGCCGCCTGCACCACAAGGTCCAGATGGACTGGATGGCGGTGTCGTCGTACGGATCTGGCACCAAGTCCTCCGGCGTCGTCCGCATCCTCAAGGACCTCGACGCGGACCTGACGGGCCGCAACGTGATCATCGTCGAGGACATCATCGACTCGGGCCTGACCCTGTCCTGGCTCGTGTCGAACCTGCGCTCGCGGGGCCCGGAGTCCGTCGAGATCGCCGCCATGCTGCGCAAGCCGGACGCCGCACAGGCCGACGTCGACGTGAAGTACCTGGGCTACGACATCCCCAACGAGTTCGTCGTCGGCTACGGCCTCGACTACGCGGAGAACTATCGCAACCTGCCGTTCGTTGCCACCCTGGCACCGCACGTCTACGGAGGCTGATCCACTCAGCGCCGCTCGACTCCGCGGATGCCCATCCCGGGCGGTTCGTCACGTCTGGGCGAGGTGTGGCCCAGGCATCACATGCTCTGGGCGAACACTCGGGGCTCCTGTCAGGGAGACCATGTAGTTTCGACGGAAACATACTGCGCGAGCGGAGGGAAACGGGGCTCGGTCCCCGTCGCCGATGAAGAACATCAAGAAGCTTCTGAGTGGCCCTGTCATCTGGATCCTGGTCGCACTGGTCGTGGTGACACTGGCCATCTCGGCACTGAACCAGCCCAATGTCTCGCGAATCGAGACATCACAGGGCATCGATCTGCTGAGCGGCAGCACGGTCGAGCACGCCCTCATGGTCGACGGCGAGCAGCGGGTCGAGCTCAAGCTCTCCAAGGCGTACTCGTCGACCGAGGGTGAGGGCGAGGACGCCGAGAAGGTCGACCACGGCAAGACCGTCGAGTTCTTCTACACGCTGCCCCAGGGCGAGCGGGTAGAGGCCGCCATAGTGAAGTCGGACCCGGCCGACGGCTTCGACTCGGAGGTGCCGCAGCCCAGCTTCTGGTCCTCCATGCTGTCGGTGCTGATCCCGTTCCTCCTGATCGGTGTCGTGTTCTGGTTCCTGCTCTCGCGGGCCCAGGGCGGCGGCAACCGGGTCATGGGCTTCGGCAAGTCCAAGGCCAAGCTGGCCAGCAAGGACACCCCGCAGGTGACCTTCGCGGACGTCGCGGGTGCTGACGAGGCGGTGGAGGAGCTCCACGAGATCAAGGAGTTCCTCGCCGAGCCGGCCAAGTTCCAGGCCGTCGGTGCCAAGATCCCCAAGGGCGTGCTGCTGTACGGCCCGCCCGGTACGGGCAAGACACTCCTCGCGCGCGCCGTCGCCGGTGAGGCCGGCGTGCCGTTCTACTCGATCTCCGGCTCCGACTTCGTCGAGATGTTCGTCGGCGTGGGCGCGAGCCGTGTCCGCGACCTCTTCGAGCAGGCCAAGCAGAACTCGCCGGCGATCATCTTCGTCGACGAGATCGACGCCGTAGGCCGGCACCGCGGTGCGGGCATGGGCGGCGGGCACGACGAGCGCGAGCAGACGCTGAACCAGATGCTCGTCGAGATGGACGGCTTCGACGTCAAGACGAACGTCATCCTGATCGCCGCGACCAACCGCCCCGACATCCTCGACCCCGCCCTGCTGCGCCCCGGCCGTTTCGACCGCCAGATCGCTGTCGAGGCCCCGGACCTCAAGGGCCGCGCGGCGATCCTGAAGGTGCATGCTCAGGGCAAGCCGATGGTGCCCGAGGTCGACCTCGTGGCCGTCGCCCGACGGACGCCCGGTTTCACGGGTGCGGACCTGGCGAACGTGCTCAACGAGGGCGCGCTGCTCACCGCCCGCAGCGGCGCGCAGCTCATCGACGACCGTGCACTGGACGAGGCCATCGACCGCGTCGTGGCCGGCCCCCAGAAGCGCACCCGTGTGATGAACGTCAAGGAGCAGAAGATCACGGCGTACCACGAGGGCGGGCACGCTCTCGTCGCCGCGGCGATGCGCTACACGGACCCCGTGACCAAGGTGACGATCCTGCCGCGCGGTCGCGCGCTGGGTTACACCATGGTCATGCCGCTCGAGGACAAGTACTCGACCACCCGTAACGAGCTGCTGGACCAGCTCGCATACGCGATGGGTGGCCGCGTGGCCGAGGAGCTCGTGTTCCACGACCCCACGACCGGTGCCTCGAACGACATCGAGAAGGCCTCGGCCATCGCGCGCAAGATGGTCACGGAGTACGGCATGAGCGAGCGGGTCGGCGCCATCAAGCTCGGCACGAGCGCCGGTGAGCCGTTCATGGGCCGCGACTACGGGCACCAGCGCGACTACTCCGAGTCCGTGGCGGGCACCATCGACGACGAGGTCCGCAAGCTCGTCGACGCCGCGCACGACGAGGCGTGGGAGGTACTGAGCCAGTACCGCGACGTGCTCGACGAGCTGGTGCTGGGTCTGCTCGAGAAGGAGACGCTGAACCAGAAGGAGCTCGCGGAGGTCTTCCGCGCCGTCGAGAAGCGCCCCGCACGCGACGTCTGGCTGTCCAGCGAGCAGCGTTCGGTGCACACGCGCGGTCCCGTGCTGACGCCCAAGGAGCTGGCGGCCCAGAACGGGCACTCCGTCGTCCCGCAGGACGAGGCGGTGCTGGACACTGCGCCGCCGGCACCCATGGATCCGCCGAACTAGCAAGTGACTGAGACCGGAGCACCACGATGACCGACAGGTCGATCACCCCTGTGGTTATGCCCGTGCGGCGCGCGGCGGACATCCCGCCGTACGACGCCGCACGGGCCGAGGCGGCCGTGCGGGAGCTGCTCCTCGCCGTCGGCGAGGACCCCGAGCGCGAGGGCCTGCGGGAGACGCCGGCCCGCGTCGCGCGGGCGTACAAGGAGATCTTCGCCGGTCTGCGGCAGGAGCCCGAGGACGTCCTGACCACCACCTTCGACCTCGGGCACGAGGAGATGGTGCTGGTCAAGGACATCGAGGTGTACTCGACCTGCGAGCACCACCTCGTGCCGTTCCACGGCGTGGCGCACGTCGGGTACATCCCCAACGTGGACGGCCGCATCACGGGCCTGAGCAAGCTGGCCCGGCTGGTCGAGGTCTTCGCGCGCCGTCCGCAGGTGCAGGAGCGGATGACCACGCAGATCGCGGACTCCCTGGTCGAGATCCTCGAGCCGCGGGGTGTGCTCGTGGTGGTCCAGTGCGAGCACCTGTGCATGTCCATGCGCGGCGTGCGCAAGCCCGGCTCGCGAACCATCACCTCCGCGGTGCGCGGAGTCATGCGTGACGGCGCGACCCGAGCCGAGGCGATGAGCCTCATCCTGGGGAAGTGACGGTTCCCACCGTGCGCCATCCGACCCGGGATGCCCAGGTGTTCGGCCTGCCGGAGCTCTCCGGCGTGGGCCGGACCCTGGTGATGGGTGTTGTGAATGTCACTCCGGACTCGTTCTCGGACGGTGGGGAGTGGTTCGAGCCGTCGGCCGCCGTCGCGCACGGGCTGGAGCTGCTCGGCGAGGGTGCGGACATCCTGGACGTGGGCGGGGAGTCCACGCGCCCGGGCGCGGTGCGGGTCCCGCAGGAGCAGGAGCTGGCCCGCGTGCTCCCCGTGATCGAACAGCTGGCCGCGCGCGGCGCGGTCGTGAGCGTGGACACCACGCGGGCGGCTGTCGCCGAACGGGCGGTGGCCGCGGGGGCCCGCATGGTGAACGACGTCTCCGGCGGTCTCGCCGACCCGGAGATGGGCCGCGCGGTCGCCGAGACCGGCGCCGCGTACGTGGCGATGCACTGGCGAGGGCACGCCGACGTCATGGACGACCGGCAGGAGTACGACGACGTCGTCGCCGACGTCCGTGACGAGCTCGCCGCCCGCATGGCCGCCCTGCACGACGACGGCGTGCGGTCCGAGCAGCTGATCCTCGACCCGGGGCTCGGCTTCGCCAAGGCAGGGGCGCTGAACTGGCCGCTGCTGGCGCACCTCGACGTCCTGTACCAGCTGGGGCGTCCCGTGCTCGTGGGCGCGTCCCGCAAACGGTTCCTCGGCCACCTGCTCGCGGACTCGGCCGGGCACATGGCGCCGCCGCGCGCCCGGGACGACGCGACCGCCGCGATCTCCGCCCTGTCTGCCGCCGCGGGCGCCTGGTGCGTCCGGGTGCACACCGTCCGGGCGAGTGCCGATGCCGTCAAGGTCGCGGCCGCTTGGACCACAGCGAGCGACGCGCCCCGGGTAGGGTCACCGGGTACCTCTCCCCGATCCGCACCGAAGGCATTGACTTCCACCGTGGCCTTGACCACAGAATCGTGGACGGTCGGGGAACAGGGCATACCGACCTGGCAGGATTCCGGTGCACACGAAGACGACGGTAGGAGACCACGGTGACCACAGCGTTCGGAACGGGCGTCACAGGCCCGGACGGCCGGTCGCTGGACCAGGTCCAGCTGACAGGCGTGAGCGCGCGGGGGTACCACGGTGTGCTGCCGTCGGAACGACAGACCGGCCAGGAGTTCCGGGCCGACGTCGTGCTCTACCTCGACACCCGCCCGGCTGCCGCCGGCGACGACCTCGCGCAGACGGTGAGCTATGCGGACGTGGCGCAGGACGTCCACGACATCCTGGCGGGTGAGCCCGTAGACCTCGTCGAGACGGTTGCCGAGCGCATCGCCGCTGCGGTGCTGGCCCGGCCGCAGGTCGAGGCGGTGGACGTTCGTGTCCACAAGCCGCAGGCGCCCATCCCGGTGCCGTTCGCCGACGTCGAGGTGGCGATCCGGCGTGACCGCGTCCGGATGCCGGTCGTGGCCGCGCCCGCGACCTCGGTCGGCTCCGCCGACACCTCGCTCCTGACGGGTACCGCATCGGCCGCCGCGTCCGCCGACCTCCTCGGCTACGAGGCCGAGCCGCGGGACACGTTCCCGGCGAGCTCACCCATCGACTCGTGGAACGACGCGGCGGAGCAGGCGCGCAACGACACTGCACACAGCGACTCCGAGAGGGCGCCGTACGTCGGCGAGCCCGAGCCGCAGGACCTCGAGCCCGTCACCCGCCCGGCGCACGACGAGCCCGCGCCGTTCGAGCGAGAGCCGTACGAGCCCTACCGGCCCGAGCCCGCCGAGGCGGCGCCGCTCCGGGCGGAGGCGTTCGAGCCGGAGCCGCTCGTGTCGCGGGTTCCTGCCTCGATAGCGCCCGCCGCACCGGTCGGCGAGGCCCCGGAGCCGCTCCCGGTCCCGGAACTCATCGCACCCGAGCCGCTCCAGGTGATTCCCGCCGCGTGGGAGCTGCAGTCCGATGCCCCGGCGCAGGCCGAGCAGCGGGACCAGCTCGGCCAGGAGCCGACGTTCCGGCCGGACGAGCAGTTCCTGCCGGAGCAGGCCTTCGAACCGGTCCAGCAGTACGAGTCGGTCCAGGGCCTCGACCAGAGGCGTGACCAGCCGATCGGCTTCGAGCAGCCGCAGTACGACCAGTTCACGCCGGAGTCGGCACAGGCGCAGCCGCAGCCGTTCGAGCAGGTCCAGCCGTTCGAGCAGGCCCAGCCATTCGAGCAGCCGCAGTCGTTCGAGCAGCCGCAGTCGTTCGAGCAGGCCGGCTACGAGCCGCAGGGCTACGAGCAGCCGACGCCGCAGTTCGAGCAGCCGCAGCGGCTCGAACAGCAGAACCAGTACGAGCAGCTGTTCGAGCAGCAGCAGCAGTACGACCAGGGCGGGACGGAGACCACCCGCGTGTCGGCGGCGGTCCCCGACTCCGCCGTCGCGCAGCCTGAGCAGTACGCGTCCGAGCAGTACCAGGTGGAGCCGCGCGACCGGTTCGACGAGATCCCTGCCGGATACGTGGACGTGGTCATCGCGATCGGCGCCAACCTGGGTGACCCGCAGGCGACCATGCGGTCCGCGGTCGCCGAGCTGGACCGCATGCCCGGCCTGCAGATCACCGACGTGTCGCCCCTGGCACGCACGGCCGCCGTCGGTGGACCCGAGGAGCAGCCCGACTACCTCAACGCGGTGCTGCTGGCCCGTACGACGCTCTCGGCGCGCGGGCTGCTGCACCTCTGCCAGGACGTCGAGAACGTGCACGGCCGTACCCGTGACGAGCGCTGGGGTCCCCGCACGCTGGACGTCGACGTGATCACCTACGGCAACCTGACGGACGCCGCCGAGGACCTCGAGGTGCCCCACCCCCGCGCGCACGAGCGGGCGTTCGTCCTCGAGCCGTGGTCGCAGATCGCGCCCGACGCGGTGCTGCCCGGCCTGGGCGGTGGCCCCGTGGCCCAGCTCGCGGCCACGGCGCCCGACCGGGCCGGCATCCGCTGGCTCGCGCTCGACTGGCTGACCGACCCGGAGCCGGAGCAGGGTGGCGGAGCCACCGGCTCGAACCATTCACCGGTGTCCGATGACGGTGGCAACGCCGGCCAGGACTCCCACCCCGCCGAGATGCCGCCGGCCCTGCCGCCCTCGGTCCCGCCGAGCGGCCGGCCTCCGGTCCTGCCCGCAGGCCCCGTGGTCGAGGTCCCGGGCGGTGGGCACCCGCAGGGGCACCACAGCGGTCAGGTCGAGCTCGATCGTCAGCCGCAGTCCGCTGTCCCGCAGCAGGAGGCGTACCCGGCCGGGTCGCCTCTGCAGGGCTACTCCAGCGGACCGGTGCCTGGTTCGGGCGGCTCGGTGCCGATCCCGCAGGCTGCGTCCGCGGGCCCGTTCGGCGCCCCGCCGGCCGGGATGCCGGTCAACGGATCGGTGGTCCCGCCGCCGGAGGAGGCGCTGGTCCCGGCGCCGCAGGCACCCATAGCGCCCCGCGCGGTGCGAGACACCGCCCACGAGGCCCCGGCGCATGAGCTGCTGCCGTCGTCGCAGGCCAAGCCGGTGTTCGCACCGGTGAACCCGTCGCGCCAGCAGAGCGGCGTGTTCCCGCCCTCGAACGGCGCGCCGCAGGAGCCGGCCAACCCGCTCTTCGCCCCGATCGGCGCGCCGCCCATCGGCGCGTCGGACCAGGTGCCGAACGGGCACGCCAACGGGCAGCCGAACGGTCAGCCCAACGGGCAGCCGAACGCTCAGCAGGACGCCTACGACAACGACCACACGGTGATCCGGGTGCCGGGGTTCGTTGCCGAACAGCGGGCCGCGGCGGCGGACGGTCCGATCGACTCGGTTCCCTCGTGGGTTCCGGTAAGGGACGAGCGGGGGCGCGAAGCCTGACATGCGCAGAACGCCGATCGGATCCCTGATCGCAGTTCTCGTCGCCGTCGCGATCGTCGGCTGGCTCGTGCTGCGCGCCCTCGAGGCGCGCAGCGTGTACCTGCCGGTCGTGCCGTGGCTGGTCGACGTGGCGGTCCTCGCGCTGGCCGGAGCCGTCTTCTGGTCGGGCTGGACCGTGCGGTCCTACCAGAAGGGCAAGCGACCGTCGCTCGACGGGCTCCGGGCCGCCCGGACGCTCGTCCTGGCCAAGGCCGCCGCGCTGACGGGTGCGCTGCTCGGCGGCTGGTACCTCGCGCAGGTGCTGGTGGTGCTGGGAGACCTTGCCATCGAGCCCCGGCGCGACCGTGCAGTGGCCGCCGGTATCGCAGTGCTGTGCTCGGTGGGGCTCGCCGTGGTGGGTCTGGTCGCGGAGAAGTTCTGCGAGCTGCCGCCGTCCGACAAGGACCGCGCCAGCTCCGACGAGGGCGAGTCTCCGGCCCCGGCCTGAGGTATCGGTGTCGAGGGCTTGCCCTCTGCGGAACAATGGCCATCATGACCAGCCCCTTCGAACCGCACGACGTGACCTGGAGCCGCGTGTCCCCGCGTCTCGTGACGGCCATGTTGGTGCCGGCCACCATCACCCTCGGCATACCCGCGATCGTCGGCGTAGTGCTCGCCGTGACGGTCAGTCCCTGGTTCTGGCTCCTCGCAGGATTCCCTGCGCTGTTCCTGGTGTGGTCGATCCTCCTGGTCCCGCGCCAGGTCAGGGCCATCGGCTACGCCGAGCGCGACAACGATCTCCTGATCCGCAAGGGGGTCATGTTCAGGTCGATGGTCGTGGTGCCGTACGGCCGGATGCAGTACGTGGACGTCGAGGCGGGCCCCCTGGACCGCAAGCTCGGCCTGGCGAAGGTCCAGCTCCACACGGCGTCCGTCGGTACGGACGCCCAGATCCCTGGTCTGCCGCCGGACGAGGCGGCGCGCCTGCGCGACCGTCTTGCGTCCCGTGGTGAGGCCCGTCTGGCGGGGCTGTGAGCACGCCCGAGGGCGGCCTCGACAAGATCGACCAGCACGGCGCGGACGCCGGCCGGCAGGACGACCACGGCCAGCCCGAGGCCGAGGAGCTGGACTGGCGGCGCGTGCACCCCGTCACGCCGCTGGTCCGGGGCTGGGCGGTGGTCGGTGCGGCCATCGTGATCCTCGGCCAGCAGAGCCTCGACGGCGGGCCACGCGGCGGCCTCATCGCCCTCATCTCCAGCGAGTACTGGTGGACGCTCTTCGTCGCGCTGGCCGCCATCGCGCTCGTGGGCTGGGGCTACTCGGTGCTGGCCTGGCGCATGACCACCTACGCCATCGGCGAGGAGACCGTGCACCTGCGGCGCGGCATCCTGTTCCGCCAGCAGCGGCACGCCCGCCTGGACCGGCTCCAGTCGGTGGATATCCGGCAACCGCTCGTGGCGCGCTTCTTCGGCCTGTGCGAGCTCACCCTGGAGACCGCGGGCGGCACCGACTCCGGCATCGCCATCGGGTTCCTGAAGGGGTCCGACGCCGACGAGCTCCGCGCCGAGCTCCTCGCCCGCGCGGCGGGTCTCAAGGTGGCCAGGACCGGCCCGGCCGTCGGCGCCCACCCGGCGCCGGGTGCGGTGACCGCTCCCGCCGGGACCACCCCGCAGGACCAGATCTACGCCGCCGGGCCGCAGGACGAGAGCCAGGACGTCGCCGTGCCCGCTGGAGGGCCGTACGGCCCGCTGGACGCGCCGGCGGCACCGGTGAGCCTCGAGGCGCCCCAGGTGCCCGTGCTGAGCGTGCCCCTGGGCCGGCTGATCGCCTCGGTCGTGCGGTCCGGGGCCATGATCACGCTGGTGCTGTGGGCACTGGCTGTGCTGGTGGTCATGATCGCCACCGGCGAGTTCGCCGTCATGTCCGCGTCGCTGCCAGCGGTCCTGGGCGCCGGCGGGTACCTGTTCGGCCGTCTCACCGGCGAGTTCGACTTCCGCGTGGCCATCTCGCCCGACGGCGTCCGGCTGCGGCACGGGATGCTCGAGACGCGCTCCCAGACCATCCCGCCCGGCCGCGTGCAGGCGGTGCGCCTGGTGCAGAGCGTGCTGTGGCGTGGGCGCGACTGGTGGCGCGTACAGGTGAACGTCGCGGGCTACGGCGGCGAGAGCGAGGAGAAGAACAGCGTGCTCCTGCCGGTCGGCACCCGTGAGGAGGCGCTGACGGTGCTGTCGCTGGTGCTGCCCGACCTGGGCGTCGACGAGCCGCGCCGGATCCTCGACGCGGGCCTGGACGGCGACTCCCGGACCGAGAGCTCGTACGTCACGGCCTCCCGGCGGACGCGCATACTTGATCCGGTGGCATGGCGCCGCAACGGGTTCGCCGTGACCGGTCGCGCGCTCCTGCTGCGCCGGGGCCGCATGGTGAAGATCCTTGACGTGGTGCCGCACGAGCGGACGCAGTCGCTGGGCCTGAGCCAGGGCCCGTGGCAGCGCAGGCTGGGCGTCGCGTCGTTCCAGGTGCACTCCACGCAGGGTCCGGTGCAGCCGGAGGTGCCGCACCTCGACGCCGCCGACGCCGCGCGGCTCATGGCGGAGCAGGCCATGCGGGCCCGCACGGCACGCGCTGCCGCCGGTCCGGAACGATGGATGGAGAGACAGGGTGAGTGACCGGTGATGTCCCGTGAGTGAATCCGCAGACCCGGGCCGGCGGCCCGGCAGGCTCGGCGTCGGAGTGATCGGCGCGGGACGCGTCGGCGCGGTGCTCGGCAGCGCCCTGCGCGCCGCTGGCCACGCCGTCGTCGGCGCGAGCGGTATCTCCGAGGACTCCCGGGAGCGCATCGAGATGCTCCTGCCGGGTGTCCCCAACCTCGAGGTGCCCGACGTCGTCGAGCGCGCCGAGCTCGTGCTCCTCGCGGTGCCCGACGACGCACTGGGCCCCCTGGTCGCCGGCCTCGCCGAGACCGGGGCCTGGCAGCCCGGCCAGCTCGCGATCCACACGTCGGGCCGCTACGGGACCGCAGTCCTGGAGCCCGCCCGCCTGGGCGGCGCGATCCCGCTCGCCGTGCACCCCGCCATGACGTTCTCCGGCACGTCGCTCGACCTGGCCCGTCTGGAGGGCTGCACGTTCGCCGTGACCGGTCCGGCTCCGGTGCTGCCGATCGGGCAGGCGCTGGTGGTCGAGATCGGCGGCGAGCCCGTGATCGTCGACGAGCAGCTCCGCGGGCTGTATCACGCGGGCCTCTCGCACGGCGCGAACCACCTGGTGGTGCTCGTCGCGCAGGCCGCACAGGCGCTGGAGGCCGCGGGGATCGAGTCGCCCGGCAGGGTGCTGGCACCGCTGCTCACGGCGGCGCTCGAGTCGGCCACGCGGTCGGCCGACGCGCGTGACGGCATGGGGCCGGGGGCCATCGCCGCCCTCACCGGACCGGTCTCGCGGGGCGACGTCGGTACCGTGCGCCGCCACCTGACCGAGCTCAGCGCACTCGCCGCCGCCAGCGGCGCCACCGACGTGCCGGACAGCTACACAGAGCTCGCCCGCGGGGCCACCCGCCGTGCGCTGGCGAGCCACCGTATCGACGACTCCACCGCACAGAACCTGCTGGACGCGCTGGACGGCGCCACGGGGGAGTCGCGCGCAGGAAGGAACACGCAGTGAGCACCGAGGCCGTCACCACGCCCGACATCCCGGCCGATATCCCGGCCGATATCCCGGCCGATACGGAGTCCACGCAGCGCACGCCGCTCGTGGTCCGCACCCGCTCCGAGCTGCGCGACGCGCAGATGCGCTGGGCGATCGCGGGTCCGCCGGAGCCGTCCGGGCTCGATGCGGAACCCGGCAGGCGCGCGGTGGTCATGACGATGGGCGCGCTGCACGACGGGCACCTGGAGCTCGTGCGCCGGGCACGCGCGGAGGCCGGCCCGAACGGCCAGGTGATAGTCACCATCTTCGTGAACCCGCTGCAGTTCGGCGCGGGCGAGGATCTGGAGACCTACCCGCGTGACCTGGACGGCGACGTCGCCAAGCTCGCCGGCGTCGGGGCCGACGTCGTCTTCGCGCCGACGCCCGACGTCGTCTACCCGGACGGCGACCCCGTGGTGCGGGTCTCCGCCGGGCGCATCGGCGACGTGCTGGAGGGCGAGCACCGCCCCGGCCACCTGGACGGTGTGCTGACGGTGGTGCTCAAGCTGATGCACCTGGTGCGGCCCGACGTCGCGCTGTTCGGCGAGAAGGACGCCCAGCAGCTCCTGGCCGTGCGCCGTATGGTGCGCGACCTGGAGGTGTCGGTAGAGGTGGTGGGCGTGCCGACGGTGCGAGAGGGCGACGGCCTCGCGATGTCCTCGCGCAACGCGTACCTTTCCGCCGCGGAGCGCGAGCAGGCCCTGGCGCTGTCGCGCGCGCTGCGTGCGGGCGCGGTGGCGGCCACCAGTGGAGCGGCGGGTGTGATCAACGCCGCCCGTCAAGTGCTGGACGAGGCCGACGGCGTCGTGATCGACTACCTCGCGCTCGTCGATCCGGTGACCGCCCGCGCGGTGACCGACGACTTCTCCGGCCATGCGCTGCTGCTCGTGGCCGCACGGGTGGGTACCACCCGCCTGATCGACAACCAGGCCGTCGAGGTCTCGCCAGACCAGAGGTAACGCCATGAGCTCCACCGAGCACCGCCCGCCCGTCGGCCGCCCCGCATCGTTGCAGCGGCCGATGATGATCGCGAAGATCCACCGCGCCACCGTGACGCAGGCGGACCTGCACTACGTCGGGTCCATCACCGTCGACGCCGACCTGCTCGACGCCGCCGACCTGATCCCCGGCCAGCAGGTCGACGTCGTCGACGTGACCAACGGCGCCCGGCTGACCACCTACGTGATCCCCGGCGAGCCCGGCTCGGGCCAGATCTGCATCAACGGCGCCGCCGCCCACCTGGTCAGCCCCGGCGACGTCGTCATCCTGATCGCCTACGGCATGCTCTCGGACCACGACGCGCGGACGTTCCTGCCGCACGTCGTGTTCGTCGACGACCAGAACCGCGTGGTCGAGATCAGCGACGAGCCCGGACAGGTGCCCGACGGGTACGGCCTGGAGGAGAGTGGCATCGCGATCGAGCCGTTCCAGCAGGCCGGCCTGGTGCGGACGGCGTCGGGCCGCGCGTGAGCAGCATTTCCGGACCTGGACCGCGCCTCTTCCGCTCCCTCGCCGCCCCGGCACCCGGCTGGACCTCCGAGGCCGACGCGATAGTCGTCGGCTCCGGCATCGCCGGGCTGACGGCGGCGCTCGAGCTGCGCACGCACGTACCGCGGGTGCTGCTCGTGACGAAGGGCAGGCTCCTGTCGGGGTCGACGGTGTGGGCGCAGGGCGGGATCGCCGCCGCGCTCGACCCGTCGGACTCGCCCGAGGCGCACCTCGCGGACACGCTCGCCGCGGGCGGCGGACTGTCGGACCCGGACGCCGTGCAGGTGCTGGTCACCGAGGGCCCGGAGCGCGTGCGCGAGCTCGTGGCCCGCGGCGCGGTCTTCGACAAGGCGGCCGACGGCGACATCGCGCTCACCCGCGAGGGCGGTCACCACGCCGACCGGATCGCGCACGCCGGCGGGGACGCCACCGGCGCGGAGATCTCCCGGGCGCTCGTGGCGCAGATCGAGGCGGTCCGGCACGACCCGGGCATCGAGGTCGTGGAGAACGCCCTGGTGCTGGACGTGCTGACGACCCTGGACGGCCGGGCCTGCGGGGTGACGCTGCACGTGCGGGGCACGGGTTCGCGGGACGGCGTCGGCGCGGTGCTGGCCCCCGCCGTCGTGCTGGCGACCGGCGGGATCGGTCAGGTGTTCCGGTCCTCCACCAACCCGGCCGGCGCGACGGGCGACGGCATCGCCGCAGCGCTCCGGGCCGGCGCGGTGCTGGGTGACCTGGAGTTCGTCCAGTTCCACCCGACGGTCCTGTGGCTGGGCACCGGCGCGAAGGGCCAGGTGCCCCTCATCTCGGAGGCCGTGCGCGGCGAGGGCGCCCTCCTGCTCGACGTCGACGGGCACCGGTTCATGCCCGCGGTGCACGAGATGGCGGAGCTGGCGCCGCGGGACGTCGTCGCGCACGCGATAGTGCGGCAGATGGCCGCGACCGGGGCCGACAACGTGCTGCTCGACGCCCGCCACCTGGGCCGCGAGTTCCTGCGGACGCGGTTCCCGACGATCAACGCGCGGCTGCTGGAGGCCGGCATCGACTGGTCCGAGGAGCCGGTACCCGTGGCGCCCGCCCAGCACTACCACTCGGGCGGCGTGGTGACCGACCTCGACGGGCGGTCCTCGGTGGACGGGCTGTACGCCGTCGGCGAGGTCGCGTGCACGGGCGTGCACGGGGCGAACCGGCTCGCTTCGAACTCGCTGCTGGAGGGCCTGGTGTTCGCCTCCCGCGCGGCGCGCGACGTCGCGGCCCGGTTCGACGCCGGCGAGCTCAAGCCGGGCGAGCCCGCCGAGCGTTCCGGCGGGTCAGGGCTGGTCGCGGCCGCCGCCCGGTCACGCATCCAGAAGGTGACGTCCGCCGGGTCCGGCGTGATCCGGTCCGCGCGCTCGCTCGCCGAGGTCGACGAGCGGCTCGCCGCCGTCCGCGCCGACGCGCACCTGGCCGCCGAGGTGGTGGCCGAACCCCAGGCCGCCGAGTGGGAGACCACCAACGTGTACCAGGTGGCCCGCGCCCTGACCCGGGCGGCCGCGCTGCGCGAGGAGACCCGTGGCGGCCACTACCGCACGGACTTCCCGAAGCCGGACGGCGCGTGGAAGCGCCGGGTCCAGGTCCGGCTGGACGATGCCGGGGTCCTCCAGGTCCGCTGACCGGGCCGAGTCCGGATGCGGCACCGACTTCGGTCGGTTGCACCAGGCCCTGCAGCGAGATCGGTCGGTTGCCTCGAGATCGGTCATTTAATGGACCGATCTCGAGGCAATTGACCGAAGTCATGAGCGGACGTCAGCAACTGACCGAACTCGGCCACGAAGCTGTGGTCGGTCAGCGCGTGATGTAGCCGACCGGGTCGCCTGTTGTGATCTGGGCGCCTTCCGCTGTCGCGTGCTCCAGGGTTCCTGCGACCTCCGCGACGAGCTGCGACTCCATCTTCATCGCCTCGACGACGGCGACGGGCTGGCCGTCGGCCACGGTCTCGCCGTCGGCCACCAGCCAGCGGATCAGGGTGCCGGGCATCGCGGGGAGCAGCGGCACGCGCCCGGCGTCCGCTCCGGGGGCCGATGCCGGTGGCGTGGCCTGCGCCGTCGTGCCGCCGGGCAGTCCGGAACCCGGGAACCCGATGCCGCCCGGCGTGCGCACCCGGTGCCGCTTCCCGTCGATCTCGACCCACGTCTCCACGACCCCGGGCTCGACGACCGGAGCGGCGAGGGTCTGCGGATCGATCGATGCCATTAGCTCGGTCTCTATCCACTGGGTGTGGACGGCGAACCCGGACCCGTCCGCCGAACCGCCGCCTGACCCCGTGAACGCCAGGTCGGCCAGGACCGCGCGGTGGAACGGCAGCACGGTCGGCACGCCCTCGACCACCGTCTCGGCGGCGGCCCGTCGCGCCCGAGCGAGTGCGACCTCTCGGGTGGGCCCCCACACGACGATCTTGGCGAACAGCGAGTCGAACTCGCCGGGGATCACCGACCCGGACTCCACCCCGGCGTCCACCCGGACGCCCGGGCCGGAGGGGGGCACGAACCGCTCGATGCGCCCGGGGCCGGGCAGGAATCCGCGCGCCGGGTCCTCGGCGTTGAGCCGCAGCTCGATGGCGTGGCCGCGCGGCTCCGGGTCCTCGGTCACGGACAGCGGCAGGCCGCTCGCGACGCGGAGCTGCTCGACGACGAGGTCCAGTCCCGTGGTCTCCTCCGTGACGGGGTGCTCGACCTGCAGCCGTGTGTTGACCTCCAGGAAGGACAGGGTGCCGTCCGCGCCGAGCAGGAACTCGACGGTTCCCGCGCCGCGGTACCCGGCAGCCGCGCAGAGGTCGCGCGCGGACTCGTGGACCCGCTTGCGCACCGCGGGGTCGAGGAACGGGGCGGGCGCCTCCTCGACCAGCTTCTGGTTGCGCCGCTGCAGGGAGCAGTCCCGGGTGCCCGCCACGACCACGTGCCCGTGGTCGTCGGCGATGATCTGCGCCTCCACGTGCCGGGGCCGCTCCAGGAACCGTTCGACGAAGCACTCGCCGCGCCCGAAGGCGGCCTCCGCCTCGCGGCGCGCGGCCTCGAACAGCTCGGGCACCTCCTCCAGGGTCCTGGCCACGCGCATGCCGCGCCCGCCGCCGCCGTGCGCCGCCTTGATGGCGAGCGGCAGACCGTGCTCCTCGGCGAAAGCGAGCGCCGCGGCGGCGTCGGGCACCGGGCCGTCCGATCCGGGCACCAGGGGCGCGCCGACGGTGCGGGCCAGGTCACGCGCGGCGATCTTGTCGCCGAGCAGCTCGATCGTCGCCGACGTCGGCCCTACCCACACGAGCCCCGCCTCCTCGACGGCCCGCGCGGCGGCTGCGCGCTCGGACAGGAAGCCGTAGCCGGGGTGGACGGCGTCCGCGCCCGACCGGCGGGCGACGTCGAGCAGCTTCGCTACCGACAGGTACGTCTCGGCGGCGGTGCGGCCGTCCAGGGACCAGGCTTCGTCGGCAAGGCGGACGTGCGGCGCGTCGGCGTCGCCGTCGGCGTACACGGCGACGGAACGGATCCCCAGGTCAGCGCATGCGCGGACGATACGGACCGCTATCTCGCCCCGGTTCGCGACGAGCACGGTGCGGATCATGGGGTGCCTCCTGGGTGGTTCTGGCATGGGTGGTTCTGGATCGTGAAACGGACGCGCGCGCCCGCGGGGAGCTGTCCGGCGAGCGGCACGTGGTCGGCGACTACCGCCCCGACCACCGGGTACCCGCCGGTCAGCGGGTGGTCGGCGAGGAAGAGGACCGGCTGACCGTCCGGCGGAACCTGGATCGCGCCGGTGACGCAGCCCTCGCTCGGCAGCTCGGCGCCCTCGCGTTCGGGGGTGCGGACCAGCGGCTCGCCGTCCAGGCGCAGCCCGATCCGGTTGGAGCGCGGGGTGACCAGCCAGTCCTGGCCGGTCAGCCGCGCGATGGTCGCGGCGTCGAACCAGTCGTCGCGCGGCCCCAGGACCATCTGCAGCTCTGTCACCTCGTCGGGTGCCGGCAGGCCGCCCTGCCTGTCGGACGACGGCGGTGCCGTCGGTGTCCCCGGCGATGGGGCCGCGTGTGGTTCGACCGTGGGCACTCCGCGCTCCGGGGCGCCGACGGGCAGCAGGTCGCCGGACCCTAGCGGGTCGGGCCCCAGCCCGGCCAGCACATCGGTCGCGCGGCTGCCCAGCACGGGCGGCACGTCGATCCCGCCGCGTACCGCGACGTAGGCGCGCACGCCCCGGGCGGGCGGCGCGAGGCGCAGCTCGTCGCCGTCGTCCAGCGCGAACGGTTCGCCCGGCCGCGGACGGCGGTCGGGGCGTGCCGGTTCGGCAGCGCTCGGCCGCACCACGATCTCGCCTACCGCCCCCGTCACCGCGAGCACCTGCGGGCCGTGGGCGCGCAGCCGTAGCCCGCCCACGGACTCGACGACGGCGGCGTCGGACGGGTTGCCTACCGCGCGGTTGGCCGCTCGCAGGCTCGGCCGGTCGAGCGCACCGGACGCCGAGACGCCCGCCCCCTCGGACCCGGGCCGCCCGAGATCCTGGACCAGCGCCTGCACCCCGGCCCCGACCACCTCGAGCCCGTGACGGACGTCGGCAAAGTCCGCCTCGACCACGCGGTTGGGCATGGTTTCGAGCGCAGAAGCATGCCCAACCGCGTGGTCGAGGCGGACTTCTGCAGTAGCGGCCAGCGCGCGGACCGGTGTGAAGCGGACCTCGTCGCCCGGGAGGAGGAGGGCCGGGCGCTCGCGGGTCACGTCCCAGACCGGGGCGTCGGTGCGGCCGAGGAGCTGCCAGCCGCCGGGGCTCTCCCGCGGGTAGACGCCGCTGTACGGCCCGGCGAGCGCCACCGACCCGGCCGGGACCCGGGTGCGCGGGCTCGGCCGTCGCGGGACCACCAGCTCGGGGTCGTCGCTGGTCAGGTAGGCGAAGCCGGGCGCGAACCCGACGAACCCGACGGTCCACGCGGCGCTCGTGTGCCGCCGGACCAGCTCCTCCGGGCTCCAGCCCAGCAGGTCTGCCGCCTCGGCGAGGTCGGCGCCGTCGTACACGACGTTGATCTCGACGGTCCGCGCGGTATCCGCGGCACGACGTTCCAGCGGTCGCGTCCGCAGCTCGGCGGCCAAGGCCGACGCGGACACGGCCGAGGGGCGGAACGGCACGAGCAGCGTCCGCGCGCCGGGCACGGGCACGCCGACGCCCCGCACGGGATCGCTCAGGAGGGACTCGTACAGCGCGACCGCCTGGTCGAGGTCGTCGAGCTCGACCAGGAGAGCGTCGTCGCGGGCGGTCAGTACCCGCATCACGCTGCGGAGCTGCTGCCCGCCGGGGCGAAGGCCGTGAGCTCTATGCCCTCGGCGTCGAACACCTCGCGGATCCGCCGGGCCATGGCGACGGCGCCGGGGGAGTCGCCGTGCACGCACACCGAGTCGGCGCGCACGGCGACGTCGGACCCGTCCACCGCCGTCACCATGCCCTCGGTGACCAGGCGGAGCATGCGCCGGGCCACGTCGTCGGCGTCGTGCAGCACGGAGCCCGGCTCGCGCCGGGAGACCAGGCCGCCCTCCGGTGTGTACGCGCGGTCCGCGAAGGCCTCGGTGGCGGTCGTGAGCCCTGCGGCGGAGGCCGCCGCGAGGGCCACGCTGCCGGGCAGGCCGAGCAGGACGAGGCCCGGGTCGACCGCGGCGACCGCCGCCGCGACCGCCCGGGCCACCCGCTCGTCCACCTGCGCAGTGTTGTACAGCGCGCCGTGCGGCTTCACGTAGGTGACGACGCCGCCCTCGGCGTCTGCCAGGCCGCGGAGCGCACCGATCTGGTAGGCGACGTCGGCCTCGAGCTCGTCGTCCGGCACGTCCATGTTGCGGCGGCCGAACCCGGCCAGGTCGCGGTAGCCGACGTGCGCGCCGATCGTGACGCCGCGCGCCACGGCGGAGCGCACGGTGCGGCGGATGGACGCCGGGTCCCCGGCGTGGAAACCGCAGGCGACGTTGGCGCTGGAGACGATGGCGAGCATCTGCTCGTCGTCGCCGAGCGTCCAGCGGCCGAAGCCTTCCCCGAGGTCGCTGTTCAGGTCGACGGCGCTCATGGTGCGGGTGTCCTTTCGGTGGTGCGAGGTGCCGAGCCGGAGGCTCAGGTGGACAGCAGGTCGAAGATCGGGCCCACCGCGTTGACCGCCATGTACCAGGTGACCACGGCGGCCAGGGTGCCGACCACCAGGAGCCACCGCGGGTAGCGGACGCTGCCCAGCAGCGAGCCGCGGAACCAGCCGATGTACATGAACAGGGTCAGGCCGATGGGCAGGATGAGGCCGTTGACGCCGCCGACGAACACGAGCAGCGTGGCGGGCGCGGTGCCGATCGCCAGGTAGATCGCCAGCGAGACGAGGATGAAGCCCACCGTCCACAGGTCTGCGGTGCGGCCGGCGATCTTCGCGGAGAACACGGGCAGGAACGAGACGGACGTGTAGGCGGCGCCGATGACGCTGGTGATCGCGGCGATCCAGAACACCGCGCCGAAGATGCGCAGCCCGGCCTCGCCGGCGGCGGCGGAGAACGCGTCGGCACCGGGGTTGCCCGCGACGTCGAGCACGACGCCGGAGGCGACGACGCCGAGGACGGCCAGGAACAGCACGTACCGCATGATGCCGGTGACGAGGATGCCGCTGACGGCTGCCCGGTTGACCTCGCGGATGTTCTCGGGGCCTGCGGTACCGGAGTCGAGCAGCTTGTGCGCGCCTGCGTACGTGATGTACCCGCCGACGGTGCCGCCCACGATGGTGGTGATGGTGGCGAAGTTGATGGTGTCGGGCAGCACCGTCTGCTTGAGCGCCTCGCCGACGGGCGGGTCGGACAGGATCGCGACGATCACGGTGAGCACGATCATCACCACGCCGGCCACGATGACCACCCGGTCGACGACGGCCCCGGCGCGCTTGGCGAGGAAGATCGCGATGGCGATGACGGCGCTGATCGCCCCGCCCACCCGGGGGTCGAGGCCGAACAGGGCGTTCAGGCCCAGGCCGGCGCCCGCGGTGTTGCCGATGTTGAAGACGAGCCCGCCGAGCACGATGAGCACGGCCAGCACGTAGCCGCTGCCGGGCAGGGCGTCGTTGGCCAGCACGCTCGCACGCTTGCCGGTCAGCGTGATCATGCGCCAGACGTTCATCTGGACGGCGAGGTCCAGCAGGATCGAGACCAGGATGCCGAACGCGAAGGCGGCGCCGAGCTGCTGGGTGAAGGTGGCGGTCTGCGTGATGAAGCCGGGGCCGATGGCGGAGGTCGCCATGAGGAAGAGCGCGCCCAGCAGGGAGCGGCTGCGCGCTGACGCGAAACGTCTGACCTTGGCGGCCGGGGGGCTCGTCGGCGTCTCTGCCGGCGAAGTGGCGGGCTCGTGGCTCGTGTCGGACATGGCGTCCTCCTGGTCAATGTGTTGAGCCGGATTGTTCAACAGTCAGGATGTTCCTCGTCGGATGTTTCCGCCGCATTGCGGAACATTGTCGATCATGACACGCCTCCGGCGCTCGAGAACAGCCCGGGACATCAGATATTTACGTGGCGGACCCTGTCGGATTGTTCAACGAACCTCTACGGTCGTGACGACCACCTCCGAGGGGAGAAGTGATTCATGATGTCCAGACCACGTACCGCGGTCAGGGTGCGAGCAGGCGCCGTCGCCCTCGCACTCTGTGCCACCACCGCACTGGCGGCTCCGGTCGCCGCCCAGGCCGCACCCGCGCAAGGGCCCGGCTCCGGAGCGGCCTGCCTCGACCCGAGCCTCCAGCTCTCGGTCGAGGAGAGCCGTCTCGCGGCCCGCCTGCCCGACGCCGCCGATCCGACCGTCCCTGCCGAGAGGACCTACGCCCGCACAGTCATCGAGGGCGCCGGGTTCGGCGGCTACACGGCAGCCTTCACCGCGGCCCTGTGCCGCACGCGGACGCTCGACGCCGCGACGGCACTGGCCGAACGCAAGGGCGAGGCTCTGTGGGACGCCGCCGTCCGCCGGGCCCAGTCCGACGGTCACGTGCGCGGCGACCTGCCCGCGAGCGACGACCGGCCGCTGTACTGGACCCGCGTCGAGGCCATGTCGGTGCTGCGCCAGTGGGCGCCGCGGGGCGGCCTCACCGACGCCGAGCGGGCCGAGCTGATCGAGACGTTCGACAAGGCGGCGCGCGGCATGTTCGACATCGACCTGCCGCCCGGCGACGACGTCCTGCGCGTGATCGTCAGCGGGTTCGACGTCTTCACGCTCGACGGCGGCACCACCTCGTCGGCGCCGGGCACCGTGGGCAACAACATCCGGTACGGCAACCCGTCGGGCGCCACTGCCCTGTCGCTGGACGGCACCACCTACCGCACCGACGACGGCACGCTCGCCTATGTCGAGGCATACACGCTGCCGGTGAGCTTCCCGGAGTTCGAGCGGGGCTACCTCGAGGACACCGTCGGCCCGTTCATGGAGCCGGGACCGCGTCAGGTCGACGCGTCGATCACGGTGAGCCAGGCCGGCGGGTCCCAGTTCAACCTGGAGCAGTGGAACGCCCGCTACCACGGCACCTTCGCGGGCAACGACAGGAGCCTGCCGTGCCCCGCGATCGGCGGTGTGCCGCAGCTCGCGGTCGACAACCCGGGCTGCAACATCCAGGTCGTCGACCGCTGGGGCGGCGGCGACGGGCTGACCGACCCGCCGCAGTGGACCACTGCGAGCCTGCCGATCGCGGAGATGATCGCCGCCGACACCGGGGCCGACGTGCCGCGCCCGCCGGGTGACACCTGGCCCGACCCGTCGGTGGCCTTCGGCGTCGTCTGGAACACGAGCTACACCCAGTTCCCCGACTGCGCGTCGCCCGCGCGCCGGACCTTCAACAGCCCGCCGTCCGTCACGTACCCGCCCGCGACGCCGCCCGTGCCGCCCGCGGAGGGTTCGTGCTCGTACAGCGGGGGCGGCGGTAACTACCTCTCGAACGAGAGTGCCTACCGCAACACGCTGCTGCGCGACCGCGCCGGCCTCGACATCCCGGCCGGGCACATCCACACGCCAGGCATGCAGCACTTCGAGACGGACTTCGGCGTGAGCGACCCGACGTTCGACGCCTGGCGCACCTCGATAGCCGCCCAGTCCCGCAACCTGGTCCACGCGGTCCTGGACACGGTCGACTGACCTCCGATCGTTGAGTGCTGGGTATTTGCGTGTTCCCGGGGCGATTTCGCGCAAATACCCAGCACTCAACGATCAACGGGGGTCCGTACGATAGGGCGGTGACAACCGACCGGGCAGAGCGCAGCGCGGACGCCATCCGCGAGCTCATCGTCACCGGCCGGCTGACACCCGGGCAGCGGCTCTCGGAGCAGGCGGTCAGCGAGACGCTCGACGTCTCCCGCAACACCCTGCGCGAGGCCTTCCGGATCCTGGTCCACGAGGGCCTCCTGGTCCGCCGCCCCAACGCGGGCGTCGCCGTGGCCCGTCCCACCCTCGCCGACGTCGTCGACATCTACCGGGTGCGGCGGCTCATCGAGGTCCCGGCGCTCGCGGCGGGCGATCCCGCCCATCCCGGCGCCCGCACCATGCGTGACGCCGTCGACGCGGCCCTCGCGGCCCGGCTCGGCGGCGACTGGCGGGACATCGCCGCGGCGAACATGCGGTTCCACTCGGGGATCGTCGCGCTCGCGAGCAGCCCGCGCCTCGACCGCGTGCACGCGAACCTCTCCGCAGAGCTCCGCCTGTCGTTCGGCCTGCTGGGCGAGAACGGCGCGTTCTTCGACGGTTTCGTCGACCGCAACGCGGGCCTCCTGCGCCGGTTCCTGTCGGGCGACGCCGACGGCGCTGCGGCCGACCTCAACAGGTATCTCACGGACTCGGAGCGCATGCTCCAGGACATCGTCGACGGCGCGGGGGCGCCCGGCGCGGCGGATACGGTGAGCCCGTGAGCACTCTCCCCGTCTTCGACACCCCCAGCACCGTCAACCCGGGGCTCGACGCCGCCTGGGTCGCCCGGACCGTCGAGATCGCCCTCGACGAGGACCTCGGGCCCGTCCCGGGCCGCGACGTGACCTCGCAGGCGACCATCCCGCCGTCGGCCACGGGGGTTGCCGAGCTGGTGGCGCGCCAGGACGGCGTGGTCGCGGGCCTCGTGGTGGTGCGGGAGGTCCTCGACCAGGTGGCGGCCCGCCTGGCCCTGGCGGGCCCGAGCGTCACGTTCCACGCGCAGGACGGCGACGCCGTCACCGCAGGCCAGGTCCTTGCGGTGCTGGAGGGGCCTACCCAGGTGCTGCTGGTCGCCGAGCGGACCCTGCTCAACCTGGCGAGCCGCGCGTCCGGCGTCGCGACGGCGACCCACGCCTTCGCCAGGGAGCTGGCGGGTACGGGCGCGCAGGTCCTCGACACCCGCAAGACGACGCCGGGCCTGCGCGCCCTGGAGAAGTACGCGGTACGCGCCGGCGGCGGCACGAACAAGCGCATGGGCCTGTACGACGTCGCCATGGTCAAGGACAACCACGTGGTCGCCGCTGGGTCGGTCGCCGCCGCGGTCGCCGCCGTCCGCGAGAGGTTCCCGGACGTGCAGATCCAGGTAGAGGCCGACACGACCGACCAGGCCCTGGAGGCCCTGGCCTCGGGAGCGGACTTCCTGCTGCTGGACAACATGGAGCCGGCGCTGCTCGCCGAGACCGTGGCCGCCGTCCGCGAGCGGGAGGGGCACGACGGCGTCCCCGCGCACGTCGAGCTCGAGGCGACCGGCAACCTGACGCTCGAGAAGGCGCGAAAGGTCGCGGCAACGGGTGTGGACTTCCTCTCGGTGGGAGCCCTGACGCACAGCGCCCCCATCCTGGACCTGGCCCTGGACCTCCTCCGCCCCTGACGCACGCGACCAACGGCCGGGGCGCGGGAAAAATGAGCTGGTGGCCCCGATAGAATCTTGTCCGTGACGACCGAGAACTCCGCCGCCGAGAACGCCGCGACCCCGCCGACCGACGACCTGCCAGAGCAGCTGCGGATCCGGCGCGAGAAGCGGGAGCGCCTCCTGGCACAGGGCACGGAGGCGTACCCCGTCAGCGTCCCGGTCACGCACACCATCGCCGACGTCCGCACGACGTACGGCCACCTCGAGGCCGGCCAGGAGACCGACGACGTCGTGGGCATCGCCGGCCGGGTGGTCTTCGTCCGCATCGGCGGCAAGCTCTGCTTCGTCACGCTGCAGGACGGCGAGGGCAACCGCCTCCAGGGCATGCTGAGCCTCGCCGTGCTCGGTGAGGAGGCACTCGCCGCCTTCAAGACCGACGTCGACCTGGGCGACCACCTCTTCCTGCACGGCCGCGTCGGTGCGTCGCGCCGGGGCGAGCTGAGCGTCTTCGCCGACGAGTGGCAGATGGCGGCCAAGTCGCTTCGCCCGCTCCCGGTGCTGCACAAGGACCTGTCCGAGGAGGCGCGCGTGCGGCAGCGCTACGTCGACCTCATCGCGCGCCCCGCGGCGCGCGACATGGTGCGCCTGCGCGCCGGCGTGGTGCGGTCCCTGCGCGAGAACTTCCACCGCCGCAGCTTTCTCGAGGTCGAGACCCCGATGCTGCAGACCATTGCGTCCGGCGCGTCCGCGCGGCCTTTCTCGACGCACATGAATGCGTACGACCTGGACCTCTTCCTGCGTATCGCGCCGGAGATCTTCCTCAAGAAGGCAGTCGTCGGCGGCGTCGAGAAGGTCTTCGAGATCAACCGGAACTTCCGGAACGAGGGCGCCGACTCGTCGCACTCGCCGGAGTTCGCGATGCTCGAGGCGTACGAGGCCTACGGCGATTACAACACCATCGGCGCACTCACCAAGGATCTGGTGCAGACCGCCGCGCAGGACGTTCTCGGTACCACGCTCGTGACCCTTCCTGACGACTCCGAGTACGAGCTCGGCGGAGAATGGGCAAACCTGCGTATGTACGACTCGCTCTCCGAAAGCCTGGGCGAGGAGATCACGGGCGACACGTCGGTGGAGGAGCTCGAGAAGATCGCGGGCCGTCTTGATGTCGAGGTCGGCAACAAGAAGATCCTGAATCACGGAAAGCTCGTCGAGACGCTCTGGGAGCACCGGGTGGGCGACCACCTGTGGGCACCGACCTTCGTGCGGGACTTTCCCGTGGAGACGTCGCCGCTCACGCGCGACCATCGCACCGAAAAGGGGCAGGTCGAGAAGTGGGACCTGTACATCCGCGGCTTCGAGCTGGGCACGGGCTATTCGGAGCTGGTCGACCCGGTGATCCAGCGGCAGCGCCTCGAGGCGCAGGCCAGGTTGGCCGCGGCTGGTGACGATGACGCCATGCTGCTCGACGAGGACTTCCTGACCGCGATGGAATTCGCGATGCCCCCTTCGGGCGGAATGGGCATGGGCATCGACCGTCTGCTCATGGCGCTGACCGGCCAGGGCATCCGCGAGACCATCCTTTTCCCGCTGGTGAAGCCGCAGGCCTGAGGAATTCGAACCACTCGATGAGTTTGTGAGGATCTTGTGATGGATACGACGCTTGCGGTGCTCGCCGGGCTCACGCCCTCGGTGGGCGTCGGCCTGTTGTTCTGGTTTGCCATGCGCAAGATCCTTCGCGCGGACCGTCACGAGCGAGAGGCCCTCGAGCGAATGGATCGCGAGGGCATGGTGGCGACAGCAGAAAACACGGAGAATTCCCCTTCGCGCTGATCCGCGCGGCCGAGGTTATCCCTGGTGGCCTTCCGGATCAAAATCCACGCAGTTCAACTGCGCCGGGTGAAGTTTTGGTGATCGGTGTCACACGACCATTATTGACATGTCAATATTGAGTGCGGCATGCTCACGAACTAACCCCGGAAATTGTGGCTCGGAAGGGAAGTACCCGCATGGTTCAGAAGGTTCAGCTTGTTCTCGAAGATGACATCGATGGCGGTGCCGCCGACGAGACCGTGAACTTCGGCCTCGACGGCGTCTCCTACGAGATCGACCTCAATGCCGAGCACGCGGCCCAGCTGCGTGACGCACTCGCTTCGTGGGTCGGCCACGCACGCAAGGTGAAGTCGCCGGTCGCACGCGCTGCCGGCACCACGCGTCGGTCGCGTTCGGGCAGCGACACGGCGGCGGTCCGCGAATGGGCCAAGGTCAACGGCTACACCGTGAGCGACCGTGGCCGTATCGCGGCTGAGGTCCAGGAGGCATACGCGAAGGCCAACGGCTGACGCGTCGCCTGCACGACGGCATATTGCGCCCCGGCGCCCCTTAGCGGGGCGGCCGGGGCGTCGTGCATCTCCGGCGGGAGCACGGGCGAAACGTCATAGGCTGGCTGCATGAGCACCCCTACCGCTGCCCTGTGGATCGGTACCTACCCGAAGGCTGACACCGAGCCGGGGACGGGCGAGGGCATCTGGCGCGTCGGCATCGGCCCGGGCGGAAAGTTCGCCGGTGGCGAGCTCGTCGCGCAGGTCCCCTCGCCGTCGTTCCTCGCGCTCCACCCGTCGGGGCGCACGCTCGTGGCGGTGGGCGAGGCTGGGCCCGGCAGGGTCACCTCGTTCCACGTGTCCGACGCCGGCACGCTCACCCCCGCAGGAACCGCCACCTCGGGCGGTGCGGGCCCGTGCCACGTGGTGACCACCGACACCGCGGCCTGGGTGGCCAACTACGGTGACGGCGTCGCCGCCGTCGTACCGCTCGCCGACGACGGGACGCTCGGCGAGCCGCGCACGTTCCCGCACGAGGGAACCGGCCCGGTCGCGGACCGGCAGGAGGGCCCGCACGCCCACTTCGTGCACGTGTGGGGGGACCGCGTCCTCGTGGCCGACCTCGGCACCGACGAGCTGCGCACCTACCCGCTCGACGGTTCGGGAGCGGACGGCGAGCCGTCGAGCGGCACGGTCGCCGCCGTCCTGCCGCCGGGTACGGGCCCGCGCCACCTGGTGGAGCTCACCGACGGCACGATCCTCGTCGCGGGCGAGCTGGACTGCCGGCTGCACGTCCTGGTGCCCGCCGGCCCCGGTCGCCTCGAGCACGTCGGCTCGGTAGCCATCACCGCCCGCACCACGCCCGACGGCGCCGCGGGCTATCCCTCGCACATCACCGTCGCCGGCGACCTGGTGCACGTGGGCGTGCGCGGCCCGGACGTCCTGTCGGTGCTCCGGATCCACGACGCGGCCGCGACGCCGCAGGGCTTCGACGACACCGTGCCGGGCGCCGTCGGGCACCTGGTCGTCGAGAACGTCGCCGACGTCGACCTCGGTGCGGGCGCCTGGCCGCGCCACCACGCGGTCCTGGCCGACGGCGGCGTCGTGGTGGTGGCCGCGCAGCTCACCGACGAGCTGATCGCCGTCCGGCTCGACCGCGCGTCGGGCAAGGGCGAGATCACGGACCGACTGGAGCTGCCCGTGCCCGCGTGCGTCCTGGAAGCATGATGCGGGACAGCCTGCCTCCCGGACCCGGCGAGCCCGGCGCGAACCGCCCGCTGCGGGTCGCGATGGTCTCCGTGCACACGTCGCCGCTGGAGCAGCCCGGGACGGGCGACGCGGGCGGCATGAACGTGTACGTGCTGGAGCTGTCCCGGGCGCTCGCCCGGCGCGGGGCGCAGGTGGAGATCTACACGCGCGCGACGACGTCCGCCCAGCCCAAGGTGACCGACGCCGAGCCGGGGATCCGCGTCATCCACGTCTCGGCAGGGCCGTACGAGGGGCTGGACAAGAACGACCTGCCGGGCCAGCTGTGCGCGTTCGCTGCGGGCGTGCTGCGGGCCGAGGCGCACCGGCCGGAGGGCTGGTACGACGTGCTGCACACGCACTACTGGCTCTCGGGGCAGGTCGGCTGGCTCGCGGCGGAGCGCTGGGACGTTCCGCTGGTGCACACCATGCACACCATGGCGCGCGTGAAGAACGCCTCCCTCGCACCGGGGGACGCCCCCGAACCGCACGGCCGGATCATCGGCGAGGAGCAGGTGGTCGCCGAGTCCGACGTCCTCGTCGCGAACACCGAGCAGGAGGCGGCCGACCTCGTGCGGGACTACCGCGCCGACCCCGAGCGGGTGCGCGTGGTGCAGCCCGGTGTGGACCTCGACGTGTTCTCCCCGCCGCCCGACGTCGCCGCGGGAGACCCGGCGGAGCGGGACCGCCGTCGGGCCGCACAGCTGGCCGGGCTGCGGGAGCGCCTCGCGCTGCCGGTGGACCGGAAGATCGTGCTGTTCGCGGGGCGGGTGCAGCTGCTCAAGGGCCCCGACGTGCTGGTCCGGGCACTGGGGGAGCCGGTATGGGAGGAGGGGGACGGTCAGCCGGCCCTGCTCGTGGTGCTGGGCGGGGCGTCGGGCAGGCCCACTGCCGTCCGCGAGCTCGAGGCGCTCGCCTACCAGGAAGGGGTGGCCGCCCACGTGCTCGTGCGGCCCCCGGTGCCGCAGCAGGTGCTCGCCGACTACTTCCGGGCCGCCGACCTGGTGGCCGTGCCGTCGCACAGCGAGTCGTTCGGTCTCGTCGCGGCGGAGGCGCAGGCGACGGGCACCCCGGTCGTCGCGGCCGCGGTGGGCGGCCTGCGCACAGTGGTCGAGGACGGCGTCTCAGGGGTCCTCGTACCCGACCACGAGCCCGAGAGCTGGGCGCTGGTCCTCAAGAGCCTCCTGGACGACGACGCGCTCCGTGCCCGCCTGGCCGTGGGCGCTCGCGCCTCCTCGACCAGGTTCGGCTGGGACCGCGCCGCCGACGAGATCCTTGACGTCTACGAGCAGGCGCGCAAGCACCACGCCACCAGACAACAAACCCCGCCGAGGTAGCCACCTGGCCTCGCCGGATGACTACCTCAGCAGGGTTGGCAGGTCAGCGGCCCTGGTTGGCCACCGCGGCGATCGCGTCCTTCGCGGCCTCCGGGTCCAGGTAGGTGCCACCCGGCTTCACCGGGGCGAGGGTCTCCTCGTCCAGCTCGTACACCAGCGGGATACCCGTCGGGATGTTCAGCCCGGCGATCGCGTCGTCCGAGACGCCGTCGAGGTGCTTCACCAGCGCCCGCAGCGAGTTGCCGTGCGCGGCGACGAGCACCGTCTTGCCGGCCTTCAGGTCGGGCACGATCTCGCTCTCCCAGTACGGCAGGGCGCGCTCGAGCACGAGGTTGAGGGCCTCCGTGCGGATGACGGGGGCGTCGGCGTAGCGCGGGTCCGCGTCCTGGCTGAACTCGGAGCCCAGCTCGATCTCCGGCGGCGGCACGTCGTAGGAGCGGCGCCACAGCATGAACTGCTCCTCGCCGAACTCGGCGAGCGTCTGCTTCTTGTCCTTGCCCTGCAGCGCGCCGTAGTGGCGCTCGTTGAGGCGCCAGCTCCGCTTGACCGGGATCCAGTGGCGGTCGGCGGCGTCGAGCGCCAGGTTCGCCGTCATGATCGCGCGGCGCAGCAGGGAGGTGTGCAGGATGTCCGGGTTCACGCCGGCCTCCTTGAGGAGCGCGCCACCGCGCTTGGCCTCCTCCACGCCCTTCTCGGAGAGGGCGACGTCCACCCAGCCGGTGAACAGGTTCTTGGCGTTCCACTCGCTCTCGCCGTGGCGGAGCAGCACGAGGGTGTAGGTCATGGCTCCCATCCTGCCATCGGCGCGCAGACAGTTGTTGCCGCCTCCACACCGTGGAAGCGGCAACGACCTGTCCGACAGCAGAGCCGACGGCGGAGCGGGCTCGAGCCCTACGCCTCCGGGAAGTCGCCGGTGACGAGGAACGTCACGCGGCGGGCGACCGACACACCGTGGTCGCCGAACCGCTCGTAGTAGCGGCCGACCAGGGTCACGTCGACGGACTCCTGGACGGTGCCAGGCCACTCGGGCGCCAGCAGCAGGTTGAACGTCTCCTGGTGCAGCGCGTCGATGATGTCGTCGTCGCGCTCGAGCGCCTCGGCCACCGTGAGGTCGCGGGACGCGAGCAGCTTGGTGGTGCGCTGGGCCACGCGGACGGCGGCTTCGTGCATCTTCACGAAGGTGTCCCGCGCCTCCGGCACGATCGCCTGCGCCGGGTAGCGTCCGCGCGCCACCTGGGCCACGTGCCGGGCGAGGTCGCCCATCCGCTCCAGGGAGGCGCTCATCCGCAGGGCGCTCACGACCACCCGCAGGTCGGTGGCCACCGGCGCCTGCTGCGCGAGCAGGTGGATGCACCGCTCGTCGAGGGAGTCCTCGATGGCGTCGATGGTCTTGTCGGAGGCGATCACCTCCTGTGCCAGCTGAAGGTCGGCCTCCAGCAGCGCCGTGCCGGCACGGGTGATGGCGGACTCCACGAGCCTGCTCATCTCGGTCAGGTCGTCTCCGACCTGCTGGAGCTCAGCTTCGAAGATCTGTCGCATCGGTTTCCTCTCGCACTCGGGGCGCACGGGCGGTTACGCGTCCGCTGTCGCGCCGCCGAGGAGGGCGGGCAGGGCTGACGCGCGGCCGGGCCGCCCGTCCGGACAAGTCCCGAACGGCGCACGGCACAGCTACCGCCCGCACCCGCCAAGGTTCGGCGCCGCGATGTACCGGGAGGTTAACGCTCTTCCTCCCTGACATGAACAGTAGGCGACACGATCGTCCGAGCGCCCACCGACGTCGTCCTGCGGTTGAAACGTCGACCTACCCTGGAGGCGTGGACGGAATCATCTCCGGGGTACCGGTGCTGGCCGCCGGAATCTTCGGCGTGATCGTCGGCGTGATTGCCACAGTGGCATTCCGCGTCTCCGAGCGGCAGCAGCATGCCCTTGCTCAGGCCGAACCCGACGAGCTCGACGCGGGCCTCGTCCGTGTGCTCTCCGTGCTGCGCTCCGCCGCAGTCGTGCTCGACGGCGAGGACGAGGTCATCCGGGCGTCGCCGCCCGCCTACGCGCTGGGCGTGGTGCGCAACGACGCCCTCGTGCACCCGGCGATCACCGACCTCGTGGCCCTGGTGCGGCGCGACGGCGTGATCCGGGAGCAGGAGCTGGAGCTGCCCCGCGGCCCGGTGGGCCAGGGCACGGTGCTCCTGCAGGTGCGCGTGGCCCCGCTGGGCCTCGAACGGGTGCTGGTGCTCGCCGAGGACCGCACGGAGGCGCGCCGCGTGGAGGCGATCCGCCGCGACTTCGTCGTCAACGTGTCCCACGAGCTCAAGACGCCGGTGGGCGCGCTGGCGCTGCTGGCCGAGACCGTGGCGGACGCCGCGGACGACCCGGTCGCCGTCCGCCGGTTCACCGAACGGATGCAGCGCGAGGCGGTCCGGCTGTCCGCCCTGGTGCAGGAGATCATCGAGCTGTCGCGCCTGCAGGGCGCCGGTGCGATGCCGAAGCTGACCCCCGTCCCGATCCGTGAGGTGGTGGAGGAGGCGGTCGACCGCGCCCGCACCACCGCGCACTCCAAGAACATCGCCATCACCATGGGCGGCGACCTGGACACCGAGGTCTACGGCGACCACAACCTCCTGGTCACCGCGGTCCGCAACCTGGTGGACAACGCCGTCGCCTACTCCGGGCCCGCCAGCCGCGTCGGCGTGGGGGTCAACGAGCGGGCCGGCCTGGTCGAGATCGCCGTGGTGGACCAGGGCGTCGGCATCGCCGAGGACGCGCAGGACCGGGTCTTCGAGCGCTTCTACCGCGTGGATCCAGCGCGCTCGCGCGACACCGGTGGCACCGGGCTCGGACTGAGTATCGTCAAGCACGTCGCCGCCGACCACGGGGGCGACGTCACGATGTGGTCGGAGCCCGGCCGGGGCTCCACCTTCACCCTGCGCATCCCGTCCGCGGACCGGCCCGACGCCGGGAACCGTGGCGCATCGCGCAACGATGCGGAACAGCAGGACCAGCAGGACCAGCAGGACCAGCACAGCCGGCAGGGTCAGCACAAGGCCACGGACGACGTGGCCGCCAAGAACGAGGAGGTAGGCGCGTGACGCGCATCCTGGTGGTCGAGGACGAGGAGTCGTACCGGGATCCGCTGACGTACCAGCTGACCCGCGAAGGTTTCGAGGTGATCGAAGCCGCCGACGGACACTCGGCGCTCGCCGCGTACGACGCGGAGGGGGCGGACCTGGTCCTGCTCGACCTGATGCTGCCCGGGCTGTCCGGCACCGAGGTGTGCCGGGAGCTGCGGGCGCGCGGTGACGTGCCGGTGATCATGCTGACGGCCAAGGACTCGGAGATCGACAAGGTGGTCGGCCTGGAGCTCGGCGCCGACGACTACGTGACCAAGCCGTACTCCTACCGCGAGCTCCTGGCCCGCGTGCGGGCCGTGCTCCGCCGCCGGCAGCCCAACGACTCGGGGGACCACGACGAGGACGGCGTGCTCGAGGTCGGGCCGGTCCGGATGGACGTGGAGCGGCACACCGTCACCGTGTCCGGGGAGCTGGTGGCCCTGCCGCTCAAGGAGTTCGACCTGCTGGAGCTCCTGATGCGGAACGCGGGCCGGGTGCTGACCCGTGGCCAGCTCATCGACCGGGTCTGGGGCGCCGACTACGTGGGCGACACCAAGACCCTCGACGTCCACGTGAAGCGCATCCGTTCGAAGATCGAGCCCGACCCGGGTACGCCCAAGCACCTCCTCACGGTGCGCGGCCTGGGCTACAAGCTGGCCGACGACGAGGCGTGAGCCGCACGGACGTGCGACCGTCGGTGCAGCACGTCACCGGGTGACCGCGAGTCTGGTCACCTTCCGTTCACCTGACGTTTGCTCGCGAGACCGCGTCCGTGAGTAGTTTCGCGGTCCGTGACCATCTCGCCTTACACCCGCCTCGTCTCTGCTGCCACCGCAGGCGTACTTCTTGTGCCGCTGGCGGGCTGCGCGGCGGTCGGGCTGCCGGGTCTCGGGGCGGAGGGCGAGCCGAGCGCCGAGCCCGGGCCAGTGGTCGTCGGGGAGTTCCACGGGGTGGGTGCCTCGTCCCAGGAGTCGGCGATGAAGGCGTGGATCGCCGGTTTCCAGGAGCAGCACCCCGGCGCGGCGATCAGCTACGACCCGGCCGGCTCCGGTGACGGCCGGGAGGCCTTCCTCACGGGTGACACGTCGTTCGGTGCCTCCGACGTCGCACTCAGCGACGAGGAGATGGCGGCTTCCGGCCCTGCCTGCGACGGCGGGAACGCCATCGACCTGCCGGTCTACATCAGCCCCATCGCCGTGGCCTTCAACCTCGAGGGCATCGACCGGCTGAACCTGTCGTCCGACGTGATCGCACGGATCTTCACGGGCCAGGTCACGCGCTGGGACGATCCGGCGATCGCCGAGGCCAACCCCGAGGCGAAGCTGCCCGCGCTGGGGATCACGCCCGTGCACCGGTCCGACGACTCGGGCACCACCGAGAACTTCGCCGACTACCTCCACGAGACCGCGCCGCAGGCGTGGCCCCACGAGCCGGACGGTCTGTGGCCGCTGGCCGGGGGATTCGCGGCGGAGGGGACGAGCGGCGTCACCGAGACCGTCCGGTCAACGCCGGGCAGCGTCACCTACGCGGACGCCTCGGCGACCACCGACCTCGGGCGCGTCGCCATCAAGGTGGGCGAGGAGTACGTGCCCTACAGCGCGGACGCCGCGGCGGCCGTCGTCGACGTCTCGCCGCGGATCGAGAACCGCTACGAGCACGACCTCGCCTTCGTGCTCGACCGGAAGATCGACAAGCCCTTCGCCTACCCGATGGTGCTGGTCTCGTACCTCGTCGTCTGCTCGCGGTACGAGGACCGGGCCGAGGGGACCTTCGTCAAGGAGTTCGTCGGGTACGTGGCGTCCTCCGAGGGGCAGGAGCTGGCCGCCGCGGCGGCGGGCAGCGCGGTCATCTCGAGCGACCTCCAGGTGTGGATCGCCGAGGCGGCGGACGCCATCTACCTGACCCAGCAGCGGACCGACGGGTGAAGAATGCCAGGCCGTGCCATGGTGGGCGTGTTGCGGATCACCCGCTCCACGCGACCTTGTTCACCCTCCGTTTACCTATATCTGGTGAGCAGGTCACTCCACCTGCCTAGCGTCCCAACTGACGCGCCGGCGATCGCCGCGCGTACGACTTGAACAGGATGGAACGACACGTGAAGATCAGCCGATTCCCCCGCGTTGGCTCCGCTGTCATGGTGGGCGCGCTCGCGCTGAGCCTCGCAGCTTGCGGATCCGACCCGACGACCGGTGGCACGACCACCGAGACCGAGGGCGGCGGCGAGGCCATCTCCGGCGACTTCGCCGGTGCTGGTGCGTCCTCCCAGGAGTCCGCGATGGAGGCCTGGGTCGCCGGCTTCCAGGGCGCGAACCCGGACGTGACGATCGACTACGACCCCGCCGGTTCGGGTGCGGGCCGTGACCAGTTCCTCGCCGGTGGCGTTGCCTGGGCCGGTTCCGACTCGGCGATGGACGACGAGGAGCTCGAGAAGTCCACGGAGATCTGCGGCCCCGACGGCGCCATCGACCTGCCGATCTACGTGAGCCCGATCGCCGTGACCTTCAACCTCCCGGAGATCGACTCGCTGAACCTCTCCTCCGAGGTCATCGCCAACATCTTCAAGGGCGAGATCAAGAAGTGGAACGACGCCGCGATCGCCGCCGACAACCCCGACGTCGAGCTCCCTGACCTGGCCGTCACGCCGGTGCACCGCCTCGACGACTCGGGCACCACGGAGAACTTCACCGAGTACCTCTCCGCGACGGCCGCTGAGGCCTGGACGGAC
The DNA here is from genome assembly GCF_040639635.1 of Promicromonospora sp. NPDC023805. Classification (NCBI taxonomy): domain Bacteria; kingdom Bacillati; phylum Actinomycetota; class Actinomycetes; order Micrococcales; family Promicromonosporaceae; genus Promicromonospora; species Promicromonospora sp. NPDC023805. The sequence continues at coordinate 120,433 of NZ_JBFAAH010000017.1, forward strand.
GAGCCCGACGGTGTCTGGCCGCTCGAGGGCGGCGACTCCGCCGAGGGCACGTCCGGCGTCGTCGGCGTCGTGACCGAGACCGAGGGCGCCGTCACCTACGCGGACGCCTCAAAGGTCGGCACGCTGGGCACCGCCGCCATCAAGGTCGGCGAGGAGTGGGTGACGCACTCGCCCGAGGGCGCAGCCGCCGTCGTCGACAACTCCGACCGCGTCGAGGGCCGTTCCGAGCACGACTTCGCGATCGAGGTCGACCGCACGCTGACCGACCCGGCCACCTACCCGCTCGTGCTGGTGTCGTACGCCATCGCCTGCACCAACTACTCGGACGAGGCCACCGGTAACTTCGTCAAGGCGTTCCTCGCCTACCAGGCGTCGGACGAGGGCCAGCAGGCCGCGGCCGGCGCAGCGGGCAGCTCGCCGATCTCCGCCAACACGGCCGAGCAGGTCGCTGCCGCGATCGACTCGATCACGGTCGGCTGACCGAACTCTCGACTCCGGCCGGTGGCCGGGCCGACGGCGCAACGAGCGCCGCTAGGTCCGGCCACCGGCACAGCCGTGTCAGCCACAACCCCCCACACCGAGCGATGAGCATCGAGGAGCTCTTGTGACCACGACCGACAGCCCGCCTGAGACTTCACCCGGCCGGGCGAAGCCGATCGCCAGGCGGCGCCGTACCGACACCGAGCGGGGATTCAGCCGGGTGTTCCGCTGGATCTCCACCGGGGCGGGCGCTTTCCTGCTGGTGGTCCTGGCGGCCGTCGCAGTGTTCCTGATCGTGCGCGGCCTGCCGGCGCTCACGGCATCACCCGAGGAGCTCACGAAGAACGGCGGCCTGCCGGCGGGCATGGACTCGCTGTGGGACCTCGTCGGCCCGCTCGTCTTCGGCACGCTGCTCGCCGCAGCCATGGCACTGCTCCTCGCTACGCCGGTGGCGATCGGGATCGCGCTCTTCATCTCGCACTACGCGCCCCGGCGAGCGGCGTCGGTGATCGGTTACGTGATCGACCTGCTCGCGGCGATCCCGTCCGTGGTGTTCGGCCTGTGGGGCGGCAGCACGCTGGCCCCGGTCATCAGCGTCTTCTGGGTCTGGCTCGGCGGCGTGCTCGACTTCCTGCCGTTCTGGACCGTGAACGTGACCAATACGGGCCGCTCGCTGGCCACGGCGTCAGTGGTGCTCGCCGTGATGATCCTGCCGATCATCACCGCGGTCTCCCGCGAGGTCTTCCTGCAGACCCCCAAGCTGCACGAGGAGGCGGCGCTCGCTCTGGGCGCCACCCGCTGGGAGATGGTCCGCACCGCGGTGCTTCCGTTCGGGCGCTCTGGTGTCATCTCCGCCGCGATGCTCGGCCTCGGCAGGGCCCTCGGCGAAACCATGGCGGTGCTCATGATCCTGTCGCCGGGCCTGCTCTACTCGTTCCAGATCTTCGACTCCGGCCAGCAGCAGACCATCGCCGCGTACATCGCGTCACGGTTCGCCGAGGCCAGCGGCCTCGCGGTGAACACGCTGATCGCGACCGGCCTGTCGCTGTTCGTCATCACCATGATCGTCAACATGGCCGCCCGCGCGATCGTCGCGCGCCGCAAGGAATTCTCGGGAGCCAACTGATGAGCGCCACGACTCCGACCGCGGCCTCCGCCGACGCCGTCGCGCGCACGCGTGCCCTCCTGACCACAGCGGACGCCGGTCGCAGGCGCACCGACTCGGTAATGACCGTGCTGATCTACGGCGCGTTCGCGCTCGCCGTCATCCCGCTCGTGTCGCTGCTGTGGACCGTTGCGCTCCGCGGCGCCGAGCGGTTCAACGGCGACTTCCTGTCCACCTCCATGCGCGGCGTCTTCGGCGGCATGGACATGGGCGGCGCCTACCACGCCGCCGTCGGCACGCTGATGATCACGCTGGGCGCCACGGTCATCTCGGTGCCGCTCGGCCTGCTCGTGGCCATCTACCTCGTCGAGTACGGACGCGGTGCGCTGGCCCGGGCCACGACGTTCTTCGTGGACGTCATGACGGGAATCCCGTCGATCGTGGCCGGACTCTTCGCCTTCGCGCTGTTCAGCATCTTCCTGGGGCCGGGCGCGAAGCTCGGCATCATCGCGTCGGTAGCGCTGAGCGTGCTGATGATCCCGGTGGTGGTGCGCTCGTGCGAGGAGATGCTCAAGCTCGTCCCGAACGAGCTGCGCGAGGCGTCATACGCTTTGGGTGTGCCGAAGTGGCTCACGATCATCAGGGTGGTGCTCCGCACCTCCGTCGCAGGCCTGACGACGGGTGTGCTGCTCGCCATCGCCCGAGTGATCGGCGAGACCGCCCCGATCCTCATCACGGCCGGTGTCTCCGACTCGATCAACTTCAACCCGTTCGACGGACGCATGATGACGCTGCCGGTGTACATCTTCAGCCAGTACCGGCAGGGCCCCGTGCCGTGCCGCGAGGATGCGCTCGACTGCTTGATCGACATCAACTTCGACCGGGCCTGGGCCGCGGCACTGCTGCTCATCCTGATCGTCATGATCCTCAACCTGATCGGGCGCCTCGTGACCCGATGGTTCTCCCCGAAGCTGCGCTGACGCGCAGACCGCCACCTGCAGTCCGGCTCAGCCGCAGCTCACACGAAGGAATGATCCGATGGCACAGCGCATCGACGTGAAGGACCTGAACATCTACTACGGCGACTTCCTCGCCGTGCAGGACGTCTCCATGACGATCGACCCGAAGTCCGTCACGGCCTTCATCGGCCCGTCCGGCTGCGGTAAGACGACGTTCCTCCGCACCCTGAACCGGATGCACGAGGTGACCCCGGGCGGGCGCGTCGAGGGCTCCGTCGAGCTCGAGGGCGTCGACCTGTACGGCGCTGACGTCGACCCGGTGGCCGTGCGCCGCACCGTGGGCATGGTGTTCCAGCGCCCCAACCCGTTCCCCACGATGTCCATCCGCGACAACGTGCTGGCGGGCGTGAAGCTGAACAACCGCAAGATGGCGAAGTCCGACGCGGACGACCTGGTCGAGAAGTCGCTGCGGGGCGCCAACCTCTGGAACGAGGTCAAGGACCGCTTGGAGCGGCCGGGCTCGGGCCTGTCGGGCGGCCAGCAGCAGCGCCTCTGCATCGCGCGCGCCATCGCGGTGCGGCCGCAGGTGATCCTGATGGACGAGCCGTGCTCGGCCCTGGACCCGATCTCCACCCTGGCGATCGAGGACCTCATCCAGGAGCTCAAGAAGGACTACACGATCGTCATCGTCACGCACAACATGCAGCAGGCCGCGCGCGTGAGCGACCGGACGGCGTTCTTCAACATCGCGGGCACCGGCAAGCCGGGCCGCCTCATCGAGATGAACGAGACCGCGACGATCTTCTCGTCGCCCGCCGAGAAGTCCACCGAGGACTACGTCTCGGGCCGCTTCGGGTGACGGACGCCTCTTCGCGGAAGTAGACATGCAGCGAGGTAGTCACCCAATGGGAACCGGGTGACTACCTCGCTGCATGTCTACTTCGCCAGACGACTACCTCGGCTGGTTCGTCACTCCGTGGGGGAGGCGGACGGCGACGGGGAGGCCGACGGCGAGACCGAGGGCGACGGCGAGGTCGCGCCGGCCGGCACGTAGTCGGCGTACTCCGGCAGCGTGCCGTCGAACACCGGGAGCTGGAACTCCTTGGAGTCACCGCCGACGGTGAGCGTCGCGTCGACGTACTCGCCGGGCGACGCGCCCACGGTGTCGAGCTGGACCGCCTCGCCGGTCTCCGTGCCCAGGTAGACGGTGCCTCCGGCCGGGACGTCCACGGTGACGGGAGCGGCGCCAGGAGCCTCGAGCGTGAACGACGCGTCGTCCGCCGACTCGTTGGCGAGCGCGCCGAGGACGTTCCCTGCTTCGCCCTCAGCGGCCGACACGACCATGAGGTTGATGCCGCGCAGGTCCCTGTTCTCCTCGCCCAGCACGGAGACGCCGACGCCGTCGGACGGGTCGTAGTTCAGGTCCGTGGTGGTCGGGGCGCAGGCCGCGAGGAGCAAGGCTCCCGTTGCGGAGACCGCGGCGAGGGCGATGGTGCGGGCGCCTCGAGCGGCGGTGGCGCGACGGGACACGGTGAACTCCCTGATGTTCGTCTGGTTCGGGCGGGGCGGATCCCCGCCCGATCCTAGTGGTCCCCGGGGTATGCCCGCGCATCGCGACCAGAGGCGAAATGCCCGGTCAGGGCGTGGCGATGGTCACGGCCCCGGAACGATCCGATAGTGCGGGACCGGGTGGAGACCGTCCTAACTTTCACCCGGCGCAGCGCTCTGACCTGCGGAAACACCTGTCCGAACGGCCTCTGAACAACCCAAAGGGCGCACGTTCTCCTGATTACGCCGTGGTAACCTGGTTTCAGGGAAAGGGGACATCTGCAGATGACGTTCACAGTAGGCGAGACGGTTGTCTACCCGCACCATGGCGCGGCGCTGATCGAAGAGATCAAGGTCCGCAAGATTCGCGGCGAAGAGAAGATGTACCTCAAGCTCAAGGTCGCCCAGGGCGACCTCACCATCGAGGTCCCGGCGGAAAACGTCGACCTTGTTGGCGTGCGCGACGTCGTCGGCCAGGAGGGCCTCGACCGCGTGTTCGAGGTGCTGCGTGCGCCGTACACCGAAGAGCCCACCAACTGGTCGCGCCGGTACAAGGCGAACCTCGAGAAGCTTGCGTCCGGCGATGTCATCAAGGTGGCCGAGGTCGTTCGTGACCTGTCCCGCCGAGACGCCGACCGCGGTCTTTCCGCAGGCGAGAAGCGAATGCTCGCCAAGGCTCGCCAGATCCTCGTGTCCGAGCTGGCACTGGCCGAGCACACCGAAGAGGAGAAGGCGGAAGCGATCCTCGACGAGGTTCTCGCTTCCTGACTTACCCACAGGATCCTTCTGACGTCACTGTCAGGACCCGGTGCTCGCGCCCCACGGGATCCTTCGCTTCAATCATGATCCTGTGGGGACCCCGACCAGATGACGACCCTTGCAATCCTGACGGCCGCTGGTTCGGGATCCCGTCTAGGGCGCGACCTGCCGAAGGCTCTGGTGGAGCTGGACGGCTTTCCACTCGTGCTGCACGCCGCGCGACGCCTCGCGGCGTCGGGCGTCGTGGACTCGATAGTGGTGACTGCGCCTGACGGCCTGGTCGGCGTCATGGCCGATCTCCTGGCAGGCGACCCGCACGTGGGGATCCCCGTCCGGGTGACCGACGGCGGGCCGACCCGACAGGCGTCCGTCGCCGCGGGCCTGGCTCTCGCGCGTCCTGAGGACGACGTAGTGCTGGTGCACGACGCCGCGCGGCCGCTGGTCCCGCCTGAGCTCGTCCAGCGGGTCGTGCGGGCCGTACGCAGCGGTCACGGCGCCGTCGTCCCTGGCCTGCCGGTCACCGACACGGTCAAGCAGGTGCGTCCGGACGGCTCCGCTGAACTGGTCACCGGTACGCCCGACCGCTCGATGCTGCGGGCAGTGCAGACACCCCAGGGGTTCGCCCGCGACCTGCTCGTGCGCGCGCACGACACGGGCGCCGAGCGTGCCGCAGCGGAGCACCTGGCTGCCACTGATGACGCGGGCCTCGTCGAGGCTCTCGGGGAACCGGTCCACATCGTCCCCGGTGACGCGGCAGCGTTCAAGATCACCACCGAACGCGACTTGTGGCTCGCGTCCCTCGTGCTGCAGGAGACCACCGCATGACCGACCCGTCCAGCACACCGGAGCCCGCACGGCCGGCTCCGGCGACGTACCCCCTGCCGCGCACGGGCATCGGGGTCGACGTCCACGCGTTCGCGCCGGACGGCTCGGACCGCGAGATGTGGCTCGGAGGCCTGCACTGGCCGGGTGAGCGCGGACTGGCGGGCCATTCTGACGCCGACGTCGCAGCGCACGCGGCAGCGGACGCACTGTTCTCCGCGGCGGCCCTCGGAGACCTCGGGTCGCACTTCGGGACGGGACGTCCCGAGTGGGCCGGCGCGTCGGGAACCACCCTGCTCGCCGAAGCCGCGAGGCGCGTTCGGGCTGCGGGGTACATGATCGGTAACGTGGCAGTTCAGGTGATCGGAAACCATCCGCGGGTCGGCACCCGGCGCGACGAGGCACAGGCGGCTCTGTCCGCCGCCGCCGGCGCGCCCGTGTCCCTCACCGCGACCACCACCGATGCGCTCGGCCTGACCGGTCGTGGTGAGGGTGTCGCGGCGATCGCGACGGCGCTCGTCGTGCCCGAGGCCGGGGGCGCAGCATGAACAAGCGGAAGCCGCTCGACGAGCGGCGCGCCGAGATCGTCGAGGCGGGCCTGAGCGTGGCGATGCGCGAGGGCGTCGAGTCGGTGACCGTGCGCCGCGTGGCGCAGGAGGCCGGGATCTCGCTGGGCACCGTGCACTACTGCTTCGACGACAAGGACGCGATGCTGCGCGCCATGGGCCGCGCCATCGCGATGCGTGCGTCGGAGCAGGTGCTGGCGGCGCTCGGCGCAGGGCCGGACCGGACGGCCCTGCTCGAGGCCACCGTCGACGCGATGCTGGGCGGCCTCAAGCAGCACCAGGAGATGCGGCTGCTGACCTTCGAGTTCGCGGTCTCGGGCGCGCGTACCCCGGTGCTGCGCGAGGTGGCGCAGGCCCACCTCAAGCAGAGCATCGCGATGACGCGCGAGTACCTGCAGCGGCTCGCAGACGTCGCGCACGTCAGGTTCCGCACCGATATGGGTGCGCTGGCGCGGATGACGGCGCTCCGCATCGACGGCATCGAGCTCGCGTGGATGGTGGACCAGGACGACGAGGCAGCGCGTGCGGGGTTCGCGGACCTCGCGACCGCCGTCTGGGGTGACATGGAGCCCGTGGACGAGCTGGAGCTCGCACAGGAGCTGTGACGCTCAGGCTCAGGCGAACCCGAAGACCCGCTGGGTGTACGGGTTCGCGAACACGCCCTCGGGGTCGGCGGCGTCGCGCACCCGGCGGAAGTCCGGGAGCCGCCGGTACTGGCCCTCGAGGTACTCGGCGTCGCGGGTGTGCAGCTTGCCCCAGTGGGGGCGCCCGCCCGCCGCGGTGAGGATCTGCTCGGCGGCGTCGAAGTAGCGCGCGTACGGCAGGCGCCAGTACTGGTGGACTGCCACGTACGCGGTCTCGCGGCCGTACGCGGTGGAGAGCCACACGTCGTCCGCGGGTGCGAAGCGCACCTCGATCGGGAACGGGACGTTCTCGCCGGTGGACCGCTGCCAGGCGTCGATCTCGCCCAGCACCCCGACGACGGCGTCGCGCGGCACCGCGTACTCCATCTCGCGGAACCGCACCCGGCGGTTGGTGCAGAACACCTCGTGCGACGGCGCCGTGTACCGCCGTGCGCTCAGGGCGCGGGCCGCGACGGCATTGAGGGTGGGCGTCGCCGATGGCACCGCCGTCGCCACCCGGTTCACCGCCTCGAAGAGCCCGTTGGACAGCACCTCCTCGTCGAGGAAGGAGCGGGCCGCCCCCGCGGCCTTGCGTGCGCGGTGGGCGAGGCCCGAGCCGGCGCTCGTCCCGGCGTCGACGCGCGTGTTGCGCAGGGTGAGCGCCCGGCGCGTGGTGGGGAACCAGTAGAACTCGAAGTGGTCGTGCTCGGCGACCAGGTCGTGCACGCCCTCCAGGACGCGGTCCAGCGGCCAGGGCTCCTCGACGGCGTGCAGGTCGAAGGCGGGGACCGCCTCGATCGTCACGGTGCTCAGCACGCCGGTGGCGCCGAGGCCGAGCCGCGAGGCCTCGAACAGGTCGTGCTGCTCGGTGGGCGAGGCGTGCGTGACCTCGCCGTCGGGCCCGACCACCGTCAGGGCGCGGACGCGCGTCGCGAGGCCGCCGAACTTGGCGCCGGTGCCGTGCGTACCCGTGGAGATCGCGCCGGCTATCGACTGCCTGTCGATGTCGCCGAGGTTCTGCATCGCGAGGCCGCGCTCGGCGAGGATCTGGTTGAGCTGGTGCAGGCGCATGCCCGCGCCCACCGTCACGAGGGCGTGGCCGGTGTCCGGGTCGCGCTCCACACGGTGCAGGGCGTTCAGGCGATCCAGGCTGAGCTGTACGCCCTCGGTGGCCGCGGCGGGGGTGAAGGAGTGCCCGCCGCCGACCACACGGACGGTGTGGCCGTCCTTGACCGCGCGGCGTACGGCGTCCGACAGCTCGTCCTCCGAGGCGGGCTGCTCCTGCCGCACGGGCGTCACGCTGACGTTGCGTGCCCAGTTAGTCCAGATCACGGATGCACTATCCCACGGCCCCGTGTCGTTAACTAGACCTCTGTTCCGCGCCGGCGCCGGGGAGTAGCGTTCGGACATGAGCTCCGCAGCAGACACCGTCGCGCGGCTGACCGCCGCCACGTCCGGACTGCCCGCCCCCCTCGCCGTCGTCGACCTGGACACGTTCGACGCCAACGCGCTCGACCTCCTCAAGCGTGCCGACGGCGTGCCGGTCCGCGTCGCGTCGAAGTCCGTGCGCGTGCGCTCGCTGGTCGCGCGCGCCGCCGCGCACGGGTTCGCCGGCGTCATGGCGTACTCGGTGCGCGAGGCGTTGTGGCTGGTCAGTGAGGGCGTGCGCGACGTGCTGGTCGGCTATCCGACGGTGGACAAGGAGTCTCTGGCCGCCCTCGCGGCAGACGCCACGGCCCGCGCGGAGATCACCCTGATGGTCGACGACGTCGTCCACCTCGGCCTGATCGCGGACGCCGACCAGGCCGCCGGCGTGAGCGGGTCGGCGGGCGGCCGCCCCATCCAGGTGTGCCTGGACGTCGACTGCTCGCTGCGTGTCGGCGTCGGTGCGCTGACCGCCCACCTCGGCGTGCGGCGGTCGCCGCTGCGCGAGCCCGGTGACGTCGCCGCCCTCGCGACCGTGGCCCAGGCGAGAGGGCTGGCCGTGCGCGGCCTCATGTTCTACGAGGCCCAGGTGGCCGGGCTGCCCGATACGAGCCCCGCCGTCCGACTGGTCAAGCGGCTGTCGATGCGCGAGGTGAACGACCGCCGGGTGCGGATCCTCGCGGCGGTGCGTGACGCCGTCGGCCAGGAGGTCGAGCTGGTCAACGCGGGCGGCACCGGGTCGATCGAGGTGAGCGGCGGCGCACCCGGCGTCACCGAGGTCACCGCGGGCTCCGGCCTGTACACGCCCGGTCTGTTCGACGGTTACCGCTCGTTCCGGCCCCGTCCGGCGTCGTTCTTCGGGCTCGACGTCGTCCGCGAACCCGCGCCCGGCTGGGTGACCGCGTTCGCTGGCGGGTACGTGGCGTCCGGCAAGGCGGGAGCGGCGCGGGTGCCCCGCCTGTTCACGCCCGGCTACGCCCTGAACGGTCCGGAGGGCGTCGGCGAGGTGCAGACGCCGCTGCGGGCGACCCGTGGGCTCACGCCGGACGGCGCGCTGCACATCGGGGACAGGGTCTGGCTCCGGCACGCGAAGGCGGGCGAGATGATGGAGCGGTTCGACCAGGTGCACCTCGTCCGGGGCGACAAGATCGTGGAGACGGCGCCGACGTACCGGGGCGAGCACAAGAACTTCGGGTAGGCGTGCGGCGGCCCGCCCGGGAGAAATCGGGTAGAACAGGGCCATGTCCGTGACACACCACCACCGGCGCCTCATGACGGGCCGGGACCCGCACGAGCCTGCGCGCACCGCGACCCCGCTGGAGCTGCTGTTCGACCTGGCGTTCGTCGTCGGGTTCGGCGTGGCGGGGGAGGAGGGCGCCCATCTGGTCGCCGACGGGCACGTCGCCGCCGGCGTGATCGGGTTCGCGCTCTCGATGTTCGCCATCTGCTGGGCGTGGGTCAACTTCACGTGGTTCGCGTCCGCGTTCGACACCGACGACTGGTTCTACCGCGTCACCACGATGGTCCAGATGATCGGCGTGGTGGTGCTCGCGCTCGGTCTGCCGAACCTGTTCACGTCGCTGGTGCACGGCGACCGCGTGCACAACGAGGTGGTGGTCGCCGGGTACGTCGTGATGCGCCTGGCCATGCTCGTGCAGTGGCTGCGCGTGGCCCGGCAGGCGCCCGAGTACCGGGCGACAGCCATGGGATACGTCTGGACGCTCGTGATCACCCAGGTCGGGTGGGTGATCCTCGCGATCGCACCAGTGAGCGTGCTGGTCTTCCTGGTGGGCTTCGTGGTGCTCGCGGCTGCGGAGATGACCGGGCCATACATCGCCGAGCGGATCCGCACCCAGGAGTCCGGCTGGCGGAGCACGCCGTGGCACGCCCACCACATGGCCGAGCGGTACGGGCTGCTGGCCATCATCACCCTCGGCGAGGGTGTGATCGGCACTGTCGCGTCGCTGTCGGCCGTCACCCAGGAGTCGGGCTGGACTCTCGACGCCGCCCTCGTGGCGCTCGCCGGCACCGGCCTCACGTTCGGGCTCTGGTGGACGTACTACCTCACGCCCGACGCCGAGATGCTGCACCGGCACAGGGAGCGGTCGTGGGTCTGGGGCTACGGGAACATCCTGGTCTTCGCGGGGCTCGCCGGCGTGGGTGCCGGGCTGCACGTGGCCGCGTACTACCTGGACGGGAAGTCCCACCTCGGCGCGGTGGGGACCGTGCTCGCCGTCGCCGTGCCGGTACTCGTGTTCGTGCTGGCCGACTACCTCCAGTTCTGGTTGCTGACCCGGTCGGTCGACAGGCTGCACCTGTTTCTCGTCTGCGGCACCGTCGTCGTCCTCGCCGGGGCCGTTGCGACCGCGGCGGCCGGCTTCCACATGTCGTGGTCGCTGCTCCTCGTCATGCTCGCGCCGGTCGTCACCGTCGTCGGCTACGAGGTGGGCGGGCACCGGCACGTCGCCCGCCTGCTCGAGGACGAACCCGGGGCGGGGGACGAGCTACTGACTCCGAAGCAGTAGCCTGCTGGTATGCGAGCGGCAGTGACGGTGCACATGAAGGCGGACCCCGCCGTGGTCTGGAACCTGCTCAGCGATGTCACCCGGGTGGGCGAGCTGAGCCCCGAGACGTTCGAGGCAGAGTGGACCGACGGCGCGACCGGCCCCGCCGTCGGCGCGTTCTTCCGCGGCCACGTACGGCGCAACGGGGTAGGGCCGGTGTACTGGTCGCAGTGCAAGGTGACCCACTGCGTTCCCGGCCGCGACTTCGGCTTCACCGTGTACATGGGCGGCAAGCGCCTGAACAACTGGCGCTACCAGCTCGTGCCCTCGGACGGCGGCACCGACGTCACCGAGTCGTTCGCGCTGGAGCAGCGCGGCGTGGCCCGCGTGTACTGGGCGCTGGCCGGCTGGCACCGCCGTCGGGTCAACGTGAGCGGGATGCGCCAGACCCTGGAACGGGCCAGGGCAATTGTCGAGGCGGGAACGTGAAGCGCCGGTACCCTTGACAGGTGACCATTCGCCTGTTTGACACCGCCACGCGCGAGGTGCGCGACTTCAACCCCATCACCCCGGGCGAGGTCGGCATCTACCTGTGTGGCGCCACGGTCCAGGCACCCCCGCACGTAGGCCACCTGCGCCCCGCCGTCGCGTTCGACGTGCTCCGGCGCTGGCTCACGCGGCGGGGCCTGAAGGTCACCCTGATCCGGAACGTCACCGACATCGACGACAAGGTGCTGGCCAAGTCGGCAGCCGCCGGCCGCGAGTGGTGGGCGCACGCCGCTCTGTACGAGCGGGTGTTCACGCAGGCGTACGACGCGCTCGGCGTCCTCCCGCCCACCTACGAGCCGCGCGCCACCGGCAGCGTGCCCGAGATGGTCGCGCTCATGGAACGCCTGGTGGAGAAGGGCCACGCCTACGGCACGGGCGAGGGCAACGTCTGGTTCGACGTCCACTCCTGGCCCGCCTACGGGGAGCTCACGCGGCAGAAGGTCGAGGACCTCAGCCCCGAGGAGGGCAGCGAGCCCACGACGGGCACGGCCAGCGACGCCAAGAAGAACCCGCACGACTTCGCGCTGTGGAAGGCACCCAAGCCGGGCGAGCCCGAGTCCGCGTCCTGGGACACCCCCTACGGACGCGGCAGGCCCGGCTGGCACCTGGAGTGCTCCGCGATGGCCCGGCGCTACCTCGGCGAGTCGTTCGACATCCACGGCGGCGGCCTCGACCTGCGGTTCCCGCACCACGAGAACGAGCAGGCGCAGTCCCGGGCGGCCGGCTACGGCTTCGCGAACCGCTGGATGCACGTCGCGTGGGTCACGCAGTCCGGCGTGAAGATGTCCAAGTCCCTGGGCAACGGCCTCCTCGTCAGCGAGCTGCTGAACGAGGCACCCGCGCCCGTCGTGCGCTACGCGCTGGCCGCCGTGCAGTACCGGTCCATGCTCGAGTGGGCGCCCGACACGCTCGACGAGGCGCGCACCACGTGGGACCGCCTGTCGGGCTTCGTGGCGCGCGCCTCGGAGCGGGTGGGCGCCGTCCCGGCGGAGGAGGTCGCCAAGGCCGAGGTCCCCGAGGCGTTCGCCACCGCGATGGACGACGACCTGAACGTGCCGCAGGCGCTCGCCGTCGTGCACGAGCACCTGCGGGCCGGTAACACGGCTCTCGCGTCCGGGGCGGATGCCGCGGTGCGTACCGAGCTGGTGACATTGCGTGCGATGCTCGATGTACTGGGGCTCGACCCGGCGGACCCGCAGTGGGCGGCGACGTCCACCGACGACCGGTACGCCACGGCGCTCGACGGGCTCGTCACGGCGGAGCTCAAGGCCCGCGCCGAGGCACGCGCGGCCAAGGACTGGGCCACTTCCGACGCGATCCGGGACCGCCTCGCGGCCGCCGGCATCGAGGTACAGGACTCCGCCGACGGCGCCCGATGGACGCTGTCCTGATCTTTTCCCTGGTGGTCGAGCTTGTCGCGACCGCCTCGACCGAACCCGCGGTGGTCGCGACAAGCTCGACCACCGGCTGAGAGACGAGACACACCATGGCAGGAAACTCGAAGCGCGCCGGTGCGGTACGCAAGGCAGGCTCCAAGAAGGGCGCCCAGGTAGGCACCGGCGGACACAGCCGCAAGGCGCTGCAGGGCAAGGGGCCGACGCCCAAGGCGGAGGACCGTACCTACCACCCGGCGCACGAGCGCAAGCTCGCGGCGGAGCGGCGCGCGGCGGCCGGGCAGCGGCCGGGCGGCCGCAGCACGGGCCGCAAGGCCGCCGGGGCGACCGAGGTCGTCACCGGCCGCAACGCGGTGCTGGAGGCGCTGCGCGCCGAGATGCCCGTCGAGGGCATCTACCTGGCGACCCACCTGGACGCCGACGACCGTACCCAGGAGATCCTGGAGATCGCGCACGCGCGCAGCCTCCCGATGTTCGAGGCCTCGCGGCTCGACCTCGACAAGATCACCGAGGGCACGGTGCACCAGGGCGTGGCCATGAAGGTGCCGCCGTACGACTACAAGGACGCCGAGGACCTGCTCGACGCCGCGGCGGAGGCCGGTGAGCCGCCGCTGATCGTCGCGCTGGACAACATCACCGACCCGCGCAACCTCGGCGCGGTGCTCCGGTCCGCCGGCGCGTTCGGCGCGCACGGCGTGCTGGTGCCGGAGCGGCGCTCCGCTGGCGTGACGGCGTCGGCCTGGAAGGTCTCGGCGGGCGCCGCGGCCCGGGTCCCCGTCGCACGTGCGACGAACCTGGCCCGCGAGCTCGCCGAGCTGAAGAAGTCCGGCTGCTTCGTGGTCGGGCTCGACGCCGGGGGCGACATGCAGGTGGGCGAGCTCGCCTTCGCCACCGACCCGCTGGTGCTGGTCATCGGCTCGGAGGGCAAGGGCCTGTCCCGCCTGGTGCGCGAGGCGTGCGACGCGATCGTGTCGATCCCGATCGCCACGACCACCGAGTCCCTGAACGCGGCGGTCGCGGCGGGGATCACCCTGTACGAGGTCGCGAAGCAGCGTTCGACGCCGGCCGGCTAGCACTCCGGCCTGGTCGCTCCTGCTCGGTCACTCCTGCTCGGCCTCACCCGGCGGGAGGCCGAGCAGGGCGTCCTCGTCCGGGCGGTGCCGGAGCACGTTCTCGACGTACGACTCCGCGGCCTCGGGCAGCGGGATGTCCCGCTGCGCCTGCTGCGAGATGAACCAGCGGTGGTCGAGGATCTCGTGGAAGAGCTGCGCCGGCTCCAGCTTGCGGCGCAGCTCGCGCGGGATGGCGTCGATCGTGGGGCGGAACACCTGGCGGACCCAGGCGTGCGCCACGATCTGCTCCTGGTCGTTCTGCCGGTCCGTCGCCGCGCGGTAGCTGTCGAGGTCGTTGAGCATGCGGCGGGCCTGGTTCTCCTGCACGTCCAGCCCGGTGAGGCGGAGCAGACGGCGGGAGTGGTGCCCGGCGTCGACCACCTTGGGCTGGATGCGGACCTTGGTGCCGTCGATGTCGGTCGTGATCTCGAGCTCGCCCACGTCGAAGCCGAGGTCGTTGAGCCGTTCGATGCGCGCGGCGACGCGCCAGCGGTCGCCGGAGTCGAAGGCCTCGGAGCCGGTCAGGGCGTTCCACAGCTCCTGGTAGCGCTCCACGAGGGCGTCGCCGATGGCCACCTCGTCGACGTCCTCGTCGAGCAGCTCGCCCGCCGAGAGGTCCATGAGCTCGCCGATGATGTTGGTGCGCGCCAGGTCGACGTCGTAGTTGCGCTGGCCGCTGGTCAGCGTGCGGTGGATGTCGCCGGTCTCGGCGTCGACGAGGTAGGCCGCGAAGGTCTCGGCGTCGCGCCGGAACAGGGTGTTCGACAGCGAGACGTCGCCCCAGTAGAAGCCCACGAGGTGGAGCCGCACCAGGAGCACCGCGAGGGCGTCGATGAGGCGCGTGGCGGTGTCGGGACGCAGGTCCTGGCTGAACAGCGCGCGGTACGGCAGGGAGAACTGCAGGTGCTCGGTGACGAGCACCGCCTCGAGCCGCTCGCCGTCGGGCGCCCTGCGGCCGGTGATGACGCCGACCGGGACCACCGAGGGCACCTCGATGCGGTGCAGCTGGCGCAGCAGCTCGTACTCACGGTAGGCGACGGTCTCGCCGATCTCCTTGATCGCGAGCACCCGGCCCTCGTGGTTGACGAAGCGGACGATGTGCCGCGAGATGCCCTGGGGCAGTGCGGCGAGGACATCCTCCGGCCAGTCGACCAGGGGCACGTCCCACGGGAGATCCAGCAGAGCGGGGTCGGGTGCGACCGCGGTGATCTGGAGGTTCTGCTGGGGCATGGGCACCATTCTGCGCTGAGCCGGCCGCCTGTCCGTGCAAGACAGGGCAGGAGCCGTGGATCTCCGCGGGGCGGAGTGATGAAAGGCCTGCGGGGTGTGTTGCTGTGCGTGGACAGGATCGCTCGGCCCGCGGCGGTCAGACGAAGGTCCAGTTCGGCATTCTCGAACCCTTCGGGAGCTGT